>NZ_JBPEHH010000027.1:0-57239 GCF_054177595.1 Haladaptatus ordinarius
TCCATGTCACACAACTCTCCGTCATCATCTATATCAGGCCGCCAACTATGTGAACCATGCCGCATCTTACAGCCTCGGTTCGTCAGCTGCGGCGTTAGCACTTGTGGGTAAGAGACAGGACTTCAGTCGTGGGCTTCCGCCTCGAATCTCTGTGAGCAAAATGAAATCGATAGCTCGTGATATTCGAACAACAGCAGTGAGAAAGCTTATACTTCCTGAGTGGTTTTCAAAGGTCTAAGGAATGCCGGACGACTCTCCCTCTGTCGCTATCCTCCACGACCGCTTTCCGCAAATGGGTGGTGGTGAGAAGTTCGCCATCGAGGCGGCTCGAACCCTCGACGCGCCGATTTACACGATGTACGTCTATCCTGGTACAGAGATTCCGGACGATGTGCGCGTCATCCCCATCAAACAGGAAAAGTACGCACGGGGTCTGTCGAAACACGTCCTCGCGTGGAAAAACGAGGGATCGAATCCGCTCGAAACGCTCTCTGTGGCGATGGACATGACCGACGCACACCCAGATCTCACCGAGTACGACGTGATTCTGGAGAGTGCACCACTGTCCAAACACTATGTCCCGACTGTCGACCAAACCATCATCCACTACCCGCACAGCCCACCACGCTGGCTCTACGACCTCTACCGCGATCGGATGGCGCAGTTCGACTATCCGGGTGTTCGATTTGCCTTGAAAACCTATGCAAAATGGTGGCGCGCGTTGGACAAGGAGGCAAACGACTACGTCGATACGTTCGTTGCCAACAGCGAGTTGATTTGTGAGCGAATCCGGCGGTACTACCATCGTGACGCGGAGATAGTGTATCCGCCCGTAACCGGGAATTGGCGCAACGAGGGCGATGATGGATATTTCGTCACGTGGTCAAGGTTGGCTCCCGAAAAACGAATGCCGCTACTCGCCGAGGCATTCACCGAACTGGACGAACGTCTCGTCATCGCGGGTGATGGAGTTGACCGCCAGAAAGTCGAGCGCATCGCACGCGGTCACGACAACATCGAAGTGCGAGGGTTCGTCGACGACATCGAATCGCTCGTCGCGCGTTCGACGGCGGTCATCTACGCTCCCGTTCAAGAGGACTTCGGACTCGTCGGTGCAGAGGCGCTAATGGCTGGGAAGCCTTTGCTTGGCGTGAACGAGGGGTTCACGAAGTATCAAGTTGAGGAAGGCGTGACTGGTGAGCTGTTCGAGTCGACCGTTGAATCCATCCGTGAGACGGTTCGCGCGTTTGATTCTAATAAGTACGATAGCAAGGTGATTCAGGACTGCGCTGAGCGATATAGCTATGAATCGTTCCAGCAGGGATTGCAGGACGTAGTCGAACGTACCGCTGTGGGGGTGAGAAATGTTGATAGAATGTCCACTCACTGCGAGTGAACCGAAGATTTCGGTGGTGATTCCGACGCTCCCCACGAACAGCCACGAGGAAGTTGTCGCCTTCCTCGAATCACAGACGTTCAACGCATTCGAAGTTCTCATCGTGAATGACGCCACCCTCAACATTTGTGAGGCTCGAAACGTGGGAATCGAGGCCGCTAACGCAAATATCGTTGCGTTGACGGACGATGACTGTCGACCGGGCTCAGACTGGCTTTCAAACATCGCCAATGAGTTCGAAACATACCCTAACTTGGTTTGTCTTGAAGGCCGTGTTGATGGTGGTCGAACATATGAGGGAGCGCGTAAGTACGTAGGGTGTAACCTCGCATTCAAGCGGAGTGTTGCGCTCGAGGCTGGGGGTTTCGACAGCAATTACGCTGGCTGGCGCGATGACACTGAGTTTGGTTGGCGGATGGAGCGGGACGCGGACGGTGACTGTCGGTACAGCGACCGTGTTCGGATGGTTCACCCCGAATTGCCCCGAGCGACCATCGACGGTGCAATCGAATCTCGACTCCGAGCAGCATACCCTGACCGATACGAAAACATTATTGTACCAGATACGACGATTGGTCGAATAAACGATTGGCTATGGCGGAACGGAGTCTGGGACTTCGTAGATACTATTCGCCAGAGGAAATAACAATGACCAATATTGCACTCATCGTTCTGGATACCCTCCGTAAAGACGCGTTCGATGAACATTTTGATTGGCTCCCCGGTCATAGGTACGAGAACGCATGGAGTACTAGTCATTGGACCGTCCCTACGCATGCGTCACTGTTTACGGGTAAGTACGCGAGTGAGGTCGGGATATACGCTAGTAACCAGATGTTCGATACTGACTATCCACTATTAGCAGAGACGCTTTCGGAAGCGGGATATACGACTAGGATGTTCAGTGCAAACCCTAACATCTCTCCGACATTTGATGCCGACAGGGGCTTCGACATGTTTCGTGGGAGTTGGCGTCTTGAGGGGATGAAACGGAACACATTTAATTGGGACAAGTTCATCGCTCGGACACGGGACATGGGTCCAGAGCGGTTTCTCTATGCACTCAAGGAAGTAGTGCTGGGGGAGTATGCCACCATTCCGTCACTCAAGCGGGGGGTGAAACTGAAGCTCAGAGATGCGAACAAGGACGAGGACACCGTTGACGATGGTGCGGCGACCGCACTTAATCTTGTGTCAAATACTGACTTCCGCGACGATGAGTTCCTATTTCTGAATCTCATGGAAGCACACGCGCCGTACCACCCACCTGAGGGATTCGCAACCGGAGAGAAAGTAGATATTCGAGGACTCGACGCGACGTTCGAAGAACCCGCGGACGCCCCTGAGGAGGTTAGGCGAGCCTACAACGACTGCGTTCGCTACCTCTCCGATATCTACGCTGACATCTTTGAGACCCTGAAGGAGGACTTCGACGTCATAATAACCCTCGCAGATCACGGCGAGCTCCTCGGCGAACACGAAGCATGGGAACACATGTATGGCATCTATCCCGAACTTACACACATTCCGTTGTCAATATATTCGGGTGAAGACGACGCTGTGAGCGTCCACGAGACCGTAAGTATCCTTGACGTATACCAGACGGTTCTTTCGGCTACAGGTGTTGACGCTCCAGCGGGCACACGCGGTCAAAACTTATTAGATAACATCGAAGAGGGAGAGTATCTAGTGGAGTACCACGGTCTTCACGACCGGAACTATTTCGCGCTGCAAAGCAAGGGATATGGTGACATCCAGTTCCTCCAGACGGAACTCGACGGCATTGTCAACAGTAATTACTACGGTTTTGAGACGTTCGGTGGGTTCGAGGAAATTGGATCCTCACCGTACGACGACCCACGCAAACGAATCCGCGAATTGACTGCCGAGCTCGACTACGCCGACACGAACGGCAATGATAGCGATAAACTGAGTCAACAAGTGATGGACCAACTCGAAGACCTCGGTTATGCCTGACAAACCGCTCGTCAGTGCAATCGTGCCGACATTGGATCGGCCACGCTTGGTCGAACGGGCAGTTGAAAGTATAGACGCACAGACGTACTCGAATATTGAAATCGTGGTCGTCGACGATTCGAGTTACGAAGACGTGTTGCCGCCGTCGTTCGAAAATATTGGTAGAAATCTGACATATATCGGCGGCGACTCGCCTGAAGGGCTACCGAAGGCGAGAAATCGAGGTATTGACACCGCATCGGGTGACATTTTTGCGTTTCTGGACGACGACGATGTGTGGGAACCGGACAAGACGGTAAAGCAGGTTCGGGTATTACAGAGCACAGATGTGGGGCTCTGTACGTCGTGGCGGTATATGGTTAATCGTTTGGATGAGGTTCAGTCTATCGCCCAAGTGGACATCGACGGAAATCTACTACGGAAACTGCTCTGTCGCAACGTCATCGGACCACCGTCAGGCGTGATGGTCGAACGTGAGGTTGTCAAGTCGATTGGAAACTTCGACGAGAACTTCATGCTCTGGGAAGATCGCGAGTGGTACCTTCGGGTTGCACGTGAGTACGCCGTCGGCTGCGTCGACGAGCCACTTGTACAGTACGCGATGGAGTCTCCGAGGAAGATGAGTGGCAACCTTGAGATGGCACGGGAGTCGGCGTATCCGCAGTTGTTGGAAAAACACAATGACCTCGTCGAGCGATACGGTCGGAGGTTCGTGAATGGATGGAGGTTTCGGAAGTTTGGGAAGATGGCTTATGATGCCGGAAACAGGCGAACCGCGATATGGTATACCCTAATCGCAATTCTCTTGTGTCCGAGCGAGTGGCCGTTCTATCGGCTATTGCTCCGTTCGGTGGTCGGAGAGCGACTATACAAACTTTTGGATGATCTCAAAGCGCAAGTCGACGGTGTACGGCAACGAGAGAAGAGTCTAAGACCATGAATACTAGCGCGGAGTTTAGACTGACCGACTGTTATGGGAATAGAACATGACCGAAGCGACGGACGTCAGTCTCGGTGGCGAAACGGCGAAGGCGACTGTGGCAAAGTTCGCTATGGCAGCAACCGGGTTCTTCGCGAGCGTCCTCTTTGCGCGAGAACTCGGTCCAACGGTATTCGGTGGGTACTACCTACTTTTTGGCGCGACGAAACTTGCAGACAGACCGTTGACGGGGTGGGCGACTGCAAGCAAAAAACGGTTCTCCGAAAATGCGGCTCGACGACGTGAAATCGTCGGTGCGCAGTTTCTTTTCAATGCACTCTGGCTCCTCTTCACCTCGGGCATGGCACTGCTGTTGGCCGATCAACTCCAGTCTTACAGCGGTCTCACGATGGCACCACTCCTATTCGTGATACTGCTTGCTTCTGAGTCAAACTATGAGTCGTTCGATCGCGTGCTAAAAGCTAGAGGTCAAATCGGAATAGCAACGTGGACCGACGCACTTCGATCCTACCTAACACTGCCGCTACAGTTCGTTTTTGTTTTCATTCTTGCAGGATATGGTGCGGACGGGATGGTCTATGGACTCGTGGGTGCGACGGTATTGACATTCCCCATCGTCTTCTACTATCTCGGAACAAGACCAGCAGTACCATCGCTTGATACCTTTTTGAGTCTTTTCAGCTACGCCCGATATAGCATCCCAACAGATTTCTTTGCAACGTTGTACAACCGCTTCGATGTAATTCTGTTAGGTATACTGTTGGTACCTGCTACGGCGGCTAATTACGAGGTTGCGGCACAACTGACAATCCCGGCGACGTTCGTGGCGACGCTCGCCGGGAGTGGATTGATGCCGCGCGTGAGCAAGCTATGGAGCGAAGGGAAAGCGGTAGCACAGGAAATAACGAACACAATTGCGTTTTCGAGTATCCTTGCGATTCCAATTTTTTTCGGCGCGCTCGCTATTCCAAGGCCATTGGTCGTGACGGTGTATGGCCCAGAGTACACGCTTGGGGCTACGCTTATTGCTGGTATCGCGGCCTATCGGGTCATCTCAACGCAGACGACGCCGCTAAGTCAAACGCTGAATGGTCTCGATAGACCAGATGTAAATATGTGGATTTCCAGCGTTGCACTGGCGATCAACATCGTTCTTGGTGTCGCCCTCACGCTTCGGATTGGTTCGATCGGTGTCGTTGTCGCCACTGTCATCGCGGAGAGTCTTATCTACGTAAGTGCTGCGTATATTCTCAAACAAGAATTTCCATCTATTGAACTCTTCCCGCGACCACTGCGCGTGCAGGTCGGGGTCGGCGCAGTAATGTTCCTTATCGTCTCCGCTGCCGAACGCGTCGTGATTGTACAGTCGTGGTTCGACCTTAGTATCCTACTTTTGGTCGGTGGAGTGACATACATCGGTCTGCTGCTAGCCGTGAGTCGGGAGTTACGCGGCACCATCGGGAGCGTTTTACAGGCGGCATAGGAGAATGCCCCGGGGCTTGACCCCGAGGCGATTCACGTGGTTCTTCGGTCAAGAAGTACCTTCCTGGACTCGTACTAAAGTGGTAAAATACCCAATGTGACATCGTACATGTCTTCCCAATAGCACCGCGAGCTTCGATTTCCTATCACGCTATCATAAGGCTTATGCGCGTTTTGCCAGACCTTTCACCTAATGAGCCAAGGCACAGAACAGGTCGAGGAGTCCTCCAACCTCGTCGACTCCGTCCTCGACCAACTCGAAGACTGGTACCACGTCCCCGTCCTTGCGCTTTTGCTGGGATTCATGCTGTGGGTGCGGCTCCAGGCCTACGGCAACTTCACCGTCAACGGTGAGGTGTTTTTCTCCGGCAACGACGCGTGGTATCACCTCCGGCAGGTACAGTACACCGTGAACAACTGGCCCGCGACGATGCCGTTCGACCCGTGGACGTACTACCCATACGGGACGAGCGTCGGGCAGTTCGGCACGCTCTACGACCAGCTCGTCGCCACCGCCGCACTCGTCGTCGGACTGGGTGACCCTTCACAAAAGACCGTCGCGCTGACGCTCCTCGTCGCGCCTGCCGTGTTCGGCACGCTCGTCCTCGTCCCCACGTACTTCATCGGCAAGCGACTCGGCGGCCGTCTCGGCGGGCTGTTCGGCGCGCTCATCCTCGCACTGCTTCCGGGCGTCTTCCTGCGGCGCGGCCTCGTCGGCTTCGCGGACCACAACGTCGTCGAGCCGCTCTTCCAAGCGTTCGCCGTCCTGGCGATGATGGTCGCTGTCACGGCGGCCGAACGCGAACGACCGCTGTTCGAACTCCTCGCAGACCGCGACTTCGCGGCGGTTCGCCGCCCGCTCGGCTACAGCGTCCTCGCCGGTGTCGCCACCGCCCTCTACCTCTGGACGTGGCCACCGGGCGTCCTCCTCATCGGTATCTTCGGCGCGTTCTTCCTGCTGAAGCTCACCGCCGACTACGTCCGCGGTGTCAGCCCCGACCACCTCGCGTTCGTCGCCACGGTGAGCATGGGCGTGACAGGACTGCTCTTACTCGTCCCGCTCGGGACGCTGTCGTTCAGCGCGACGAAGTTCTCCCTGCTTCAACCGCTCGTGGCGTTCGCCATCGCGGTCGGCGCAGGCTTCATGACGTGGCTGGCCCGCGAGTGGGACGACCGCGACCTCTCGCCGACGCTCTACCCGGCCGCAATCTTCGGCATCCTTGCGGTCGGCACGCTCGTCGTGTACCTCGCGTTGCCGGACCTCTTCAACCTCATCCGGGTCAACCTCGTCCGGTTCGTCGGCTTCGGTGCCGGTGCGGCACAGCGGACCATCGGCGAGGCGAAACCGTTCCTGCAGGGCGGCCAATCGCTCTCTTCCGCGGTCATCCCGCAGTACGGACTGACGTTCTTCACCGCCATCGTCGGCGCACTGGTGATGGTCTGGCGCTCGTTCGCGGCCGACGAACACGAGGCGGAGAAACTGCTCGTGCTCGTCTGGGCGGCGTTCATCACCTCCGCCGCGTTCACGCAGGTGCGGTTCAACTACTACCTCGCGGTTCCAGTCGCGGTGTTGAACGCCTACCTCCTCGGGTGGGTACTCGGCTTCGTCGGCTTCGAGACTCCCTCGCGTGAGACGTTCGAGAACGCCCAAGCGTATCAGGTGTTGGCTGTCGTCTTCGTCTTCATGCTCGTCCTGCCGGCGCTCGTCGTGCCCGTGCAGGTGGGCAACACCAAGACGTACAACGCCGTCCAGATGGGCAACAGCACCGGTCCCGGTGCGGTGACACAGTGGGACGGCACGCTGGAGTGGATGCAGACGAACACGCCAGCGGAGGGCACCTACGGCGGTGTCAGAAACGAGATGGCGTACTACGGCACCTACTCCGAGGGCGACGGCGACTACGACTACCCGAAGGGAACCTACGGCGTCATGTCCTGGTGGGACTACGGTCACTGGATCACCGTCGAAGGCGAACGCATCCCGAACGCCAATCCGTTCCAGGAGGGTGCGCGACCCGCCGCGAACTACCTGCTCGCCCAGAACGAGTCCGAGGCGAACCAGCAACTCGAACGAATGGGCGATGCGAACGAGCAGACGCGCTACGTGATGGTCGACTGGAAGATGGTCGAGACGCGAGGGCAGGCGGGCAACACGAAGTTCTACGCCCCGACCGTCTTCAACCAGAACGTCTCCCAGTCGACGTTCATGGATTACATCCTGCTCGGGCAGAACCAGTACGTCGTCCAACACAAACAGCCGTACTACGAGACCATGATGGTTCGACTCTACCGCTATCACGGGAGTGCGGTCGAACCGAAACCGGTCGTGGTCGATTGGGACCCGGCCTCGTATCAGGGACAGTCGTTCAAACAGGCTCCGCAGGGCCCGAACGAGACCATCGTAAAGCGCTTCGACTCGATGCAAAAGGCCCGCGAGTACGTGGAGCAGGACCAGACCTCGCAGATCGGCGGTATCGGTCCGTATCCGAGCGAGCGCGTCCCGGCACTCGAACACTACCGCGTCGTCAAAGAGAGTCGGTCACGGTCGACGCAGGTGCCGTCACACATCCAGGTCCTCCAGCAGCGACTCGGACTGCTCCAGCAGGCGGGCGTCTCGAGCCAGGACTTCTTCCGCACCTCACCCGCGTGGGTGAAGGCGTTCGAACGCGTCCCCGGTGCGACCGTGCAGGGCACTGGTCCCGCGAACACGACCATCACCGCGTCCGTGCGGATGCAATCCGACAGCGGGACGTTCACGTACACGCAGAAGGCGAGAACCGACCAGAACGGGAAGTTCACGATGACGCTTCCGTACTCCACGACCGGCTACGAGAAGTGGGGAACCGAGAAAGGCTACACGAACGTCAGCGTCCGCGCGGCCGGCCCCTACGAGTTCCGGACGCCGATGAAAGCCGGTGACGGCGGCTTCACGTTCCAGAACGGCACAGCACAGGTCACCGAAGGACAGGTGCTCGGCGAGAACGACGAACCGGTCACGGTCTCGGTGAACCAACAGCAGACAATTCAGCCCGGTGGCGCGAACAACTCGACGAACTCCACGAACGGTTCGGCACCACCCAGCAACCAGACCGGCAACAACCCGACGGTCGGAAACAATTCGACGGTCGGAAACGACTCGACCGGCAACCAGTCGAACTCGCTTCCCGGCCCCGCTTCACCCGTGACGCGGGCCGGACTCGTCGGCGCGTACGCCGCAGCACTGGTCGTCGCCCGACGCGACTGAACGAACCGGCCCACATTCTCATATCGGGGTGGCGCGTAGACCCGACCACTGTGACGGAAGACGAGCGAGAGCGTGCCGGCGTCGAGCGTGGATGGGAATCGTTTTTTGATTGGCCCGGAAACCCCGGAGCGATGCGTGCTCTGTTGACCATCTACCTGAAGGGCGTCTGTATGGGTGCTGCCGACGCGGTTCCAGGCGTCTCCGGCGGAACTATCGCCCTCATCACGGGGATCTACGAACGGCTCATCTCCGCGGTGGCGTCGTTCGACCCGCGAATCGTGACGAGCGTCCTCCAGATTCACGACCCCGAAGAACGGGCGAAGACGCGACAGATGCTCGCCGAGATGGATCTGCCGTTCCTGCTCGCACTCGGGGCGGGAATCGTCACGGCCGTCGTGACCGTGACAGGCCTGGTGGTCTGGGCGGGAAACCACTATCCCGTACTCCTCTACGGCTTCTTCTTCGGTCTCATCGGCGCTTCTGCCATCATCCTCTACGACGAGGTTTCGGTGAGCACTCCCGGTCAAATCGGCGCGGCCATCGCCGGATTCACTATCGCGTTCTTGATTTCCGGTGCGGTCGAGCAGTCTGCCGCGTCGACGCCGCTTCCCTTCGTCTTTCTGACCGGCGCGGTCGCCATCAGCGCGATGGTGCTCCCGGGTATCTCCGGGGCACTCATCCTCATGCTCCTCGGGCAGTACAAGTTCCTCTCGAACAACCTCCACGGGTTCAAAGACGCGGTCGTGGGCCTCCTCGACGGCGGTACCGTCGAGGCAATCGTCACGCCGGGCATCGTCGTCGTCACGTTCGTGCTCGGTGCGGGCGTCGGACTCCTGACGGTCGCCAAAATCGTCTCGTGGGCGCTCGACCACTACCGGGCGGCGACGCTCACGTTCCTGGTCAGCCTGATGGTGGGTGCGCTTCGCTTCCCCGTCGAGCGCGTTCTCGCCGCAGATACCTTCGCGTGGACGCCGACCGTTCTCGGCGGTGCAGTGGTCGCCGCGCTCGTCGGTGCAGGCGCGGTGTTGTTGCTCGACCACTACACCGACGATCTCGATTACTGACGGGACGAACTTGTAGATTCGTAGAGAGGAAATACTGTTATCTCTTCGCGTAGCGTATAGACATTGCTATGACTGCTATGTACGAGTGTGAAACGTGTGGTCGCCGTGTGAGTGCGCTCCAGCACCCCGGCGAATGTCCGGCCTGTGAGGGAGAGATGCGGAACGTCAGCGTTGCCCGCGAGTGAGCGCGGGCAACTGCTCGGATGATGGCGGGCGAAGCGTGTCGATTTTCGATACAACGTCGTCGATGTCGTCGTCGAACTCCTCTAGGGCCTGCTCTGCAGCGTCGGTCGTGACCGCTCCCACCGGCGTCGCCTCGAGTAGGCCCTCTTCTTCGAGGAGTCGGAACGCCGTCCGTACTTCGTGGTGTTCGTAGTCGGATACCGTCGAGATGCGGCGGATGCCGACCGGTTCGTGCGTTCGGACGAGCGAAAGCGTCCGGTACGCCCGCTCTAGCAGGTCGAGTTCGTGGTCGAGCTTTTCGAACACGAAAGAAGACTGTGATGGAACCGGTTAAAACGTTCCTCCGGAGTGGTATCGAGAACTACGGTCGGCTCCCTATTTCGACGAGCGAATCCTGTCTCCCGTCCCGACGACCAGCAACAGCAGTGCGAACACGATTGGCGAGACGAACGCGAGCACCATCGCCGCCGCGAGGAAGTACGCGGCGGTTGGAATCCGGATAGGGGCAGCTTCGCCTCCCTCGCCGCCACCGCCGCCATTGCCACCGCCGCCATTGCCACCGCCTCCTTCGCCGCCACCGCCACCGCCCCCGTCTCCACCACCCGCACCACTACCGCCCGAAACTTGCATCTCGCCGAGCATCGTCGTCGGGTGAATCTGACAGCGATACTGCGCCATCTCCGGACTCGCGGTGAACGTCACCGTCTGTGTCGCACCTTGCTGTTGGATGGTTTCGCTCGTGAGCAGTGCGTTGTCGTTCGAATCCAGTATCTGGAAGTTGTGCGGTTGACCGTCGACGTTCTCCCAGACGACGCGATACTGCTGGCCCGCCTCCACTTGCAACGTCGGATTGTCCTGGTCGGCGATACGTTGCGGTTCGCGGCCGTGCCACGCGACGACCTCACCGCCGAGACGGAACGTCTCCGCCTGTGCGCTCGTGCGTGCGCTCGCCCCTGCCAGCGATCCCACCGCGAGTGCCGTGCAGAACGTGCGTCGCGTCACTCCCCCCGATTGTTGTCGTGACATCGTCCCCCCGAATCGTGTCACGACGCGAGATGGTAAGAAGGTGTATGTCGGTTACGGAAAATCGAGGAGAAAGCCACGTGCTTTAGCGCGGGGATGAAGCCGATAAACCCTACGCAACCTATATGAACAAGTAGCCCGGCGTCGTACCGTGCGGTAAGACAACTCACGTAAACTCTCAATCGGAAGACTCGGGGTCGCTTCCCGCTGATACGGACGGTTCCACGCCCACCACCGGCAAACCCGGTGGGGAGTACGTGGTTCAGACTCGTTCGCCGTCCTCACAGCACCTCTACCCGTCACTGGAGATGGTCGGCAACGACCGCGTAAACGAGGGGCGACAGCACACCAAAACACGCCCCGTTCGCGGTTGCACTCCGTCCTCGTCGGCGGAGTACGGTCGATGGCACGACCCGTGTCCGCCCACGTTCCAACCGTGAGTGGTTGCCCGGTATTCGGACGCCTCGGTTCAGGCGGTATCGGGTACGGCACAAGCGGATACCGCGTTCCATCTCGGGCGCCGAATACGCCATACCCTCGTTTCGGGGGCCGACGTGTAGCGCACGAACCCGGTACTCTCCATGCAGGGAGAGGAAGTTGCCTTCGAGGTAGCGTCGGACGGCCCGACGCCCCACGAAGGAATCCTCGCGCTTCAGCGCGGGGAGGATGTCAAGCGTCCACGAGTGCGGCTTCTAGCACTTCGAGTGGGTGTCGAATCTCGTAACCGGTGCCGTGGTTCATCTGCATCGCGCAGGTCGGACACTCTGTCATCCCCGTCTCGCCGTCGACGTCGTTCATGTGCTCGAACATCTCCTCGCCGATTTTCATCGACGTCTCGTACTTCTCCTCTTTCCACCCGTAGGTGCCGCTGATACCCGAACAGGAGTCGCCCACGTCGACCGGTTCGGTTCCATCGAGTTTCGACAGCAGTTCGACCGCCTGGCCGTCTACACCCTGATTCTTGGCGTGACACGGTGCGTGATAGGCCAGTTCGCCGAACTCCGATTCCGGGACGGACGAGTCGGCGAGCGCGCCATCCAGGTCCTCGTGGACCCGCAGATATTCGAGGGCTTCGTAGGTGTTCGCCGCGACTTTCGCCGTCCCGTCGAACGAGTAGAGTTCGGGATACTCCTGTCTGAGCGCCATCGAACAGGAGGTACACGAACAGACCACGTCGTATCCCCGTTCGACCAGCGCGGCGAGGGTTTCGACGTTGAACTTCGAGGCGCGACGGGCGTCGTCCGCCATCCCGTTCGCGAACATCGGCGTCCCCGAACAGCGCTGTTCGGGGACGGCCACCTCGTAACCGAACGATTCGAACACCCGAACCATCGCCTTCGCCACCTCCGGCGTGTTGAAGTTCGAGTAATCCCCGTGGAAGTAGGCGACGCGCTTTTTTTCGCAATCGTCTCGCGTGTCGGTGTTCTCCACCTGGCCGATCGAGGTGCCCCCGTCGGTCACACTCGTCCCTCGGGCCGTCCGCGCTCGTGCTCTCGAGGCCGCCTCGCCACCCCGCTCGTCCCACCACTCGCGGAACGTCTGCGTGGCGAAGGCGGGAAACTCACGTTCGCCCGTGATGCCGAGCAGTTTCTCGTTGACGAACTTCGTCACCGAGAGCCCCATGACGAAGTTCGTGAGTCGCGGGAATCGCGCACCGAGTGGTGCGAGTCGCCCGTAGTTCGCCAGGATTCGATTTCGAACGTACTCACGCGAGAAGCGCGACATCTGCTCGTCGACGTACTCCGCCCTCGCGGAGTTGTGCATCTGGGAGAGTGGCACGTCGGAGGGGCAGACGTTGTCACAGCGCATGCAGTTCGAACACGACATGACCGAGTCGTCGATGTCGTGGTCGTCCTTGCGCTTGAGTCGCCATTGCTCCGGGCCCTGAAACTTCGGTCCCGGAAAGTCGTCGTCCACCTCGGCGACCGGACACTCCGTGTCGCAGGTCGAACACTTATAACAGTCGTCGGACCCTGGTCTGAGGTCCATCGGTTCGCCACTGAACACGTCCTGTAGCTCCGATGCCTCTCGTCTTTCAGCTTCTTTCTCACTCATGGATTCACCTCGTCGCTCGCTGTTCGTCCCGCGACGACGCCGGTCGCCAGCGAGACACCGCTCCCCGATTTCTCCGCCGCGAAGTCACACCCGCCGAGCACGCCACCAGCAGCGCGCAGATTGTCGAACTCGGGGTCGCCACTCGAATCGAGTGGCCGTAGCTCGTCGTCTACCCGGACGCCAAAGCGGGCGAAGGGATGGTCGTCGAACGCTCCGTCTTCGAACCAGTCGTACCGGTCGTCCGGCGCGGGTACGTGACAGTCGAATATCGGTTCGCGGACGCCACCCCGGTCGGAGTCGATGCCCTTGCCCACCAGACCGCCGGTCGCCAGCACGAACTGCTCGCCGTAGAACGGAATTTGCGCACCGTTACGTTCCACGACGACGGCTCGAATCCGGTCTTCCCCCTCGGAGTCGACGACCGGATTCCCACTCGTCGTTCGAACCTCCGCCGCCCGGAGGGCACGGTGGAAGGCGGCTTCGAGGCGCATCCCAGGAATGCTTGGCGGTCCCATCGGCACTTCGAACACGTCGACGCCGAGTTCTCGTTCGAGGTCGGCCCGAACGTCGCCGGGGTGAGTTTCGCCGAGTATCGCCGGGAACCCGACGCGTTCCGCGCCATCGAGGTGGGGTTTCACTCGCTCGGCGAGTGCGGTTCTGACGGGAATGGAGACGGTCACGCCCGCCGATTTGCCCCCGTTTCGCCCCCGACCGCCTCGCCCTCGTTCGTCTCGCCCAGTCTCGACTCGCTCGTTCTCGTCCAGCGCGTGGGCGAGTCGGGTGACGCGGGCGTCCGTTCGAAAGTCTCCGGGAAACGAGAGCGTGACGCCGTGGGTTTCGAACGGAGCCATCTCCGTGAGGCGCGCTGCGGCGACGGGCGCGTCGAAATCCACGACCGTCTCGAACCCGACGAGCAAGGTGTCGCGTGGGGCGCTCGCCAGTCCGGGGGCGGTGTGGGGTGGATAGCGAGCCGTCGGTTTCACGGTGCCGCCGAAGGTGGGGACGAGCGCGTTTCGGTCGGTGTGTCCGCCCGCATAGTCGGTCACCGAATCGAACAGGGCGAGGCCGTCTCGGACGCCCTCCTCCCCGACTCGTCGGTAGGGGTGTGTATCAGGCAGGTCGGAGACCGCGTCGAAGGGGTTCGTGACGATTCCACCGTCGTCGTAACCCAGCACGTCGACGAGTCCGCTCGCCTGTCGAAGGGTACTGTCTTTGTGCGAGAGTAGTCTGACTCGCGCTCCGTCCCGTGCCGCCGCGAGCGCGGCGGTCATCCCGGCGAGTCCGCCACCGAGGACGACGACGTCGTCTTCAATCGCCATTCTGTCCTCCATCGAAGGCGGCGAAGTCCGTCATGTCGAGTTCCGTGTCGGTGGCGTCTCTGTTCATCGTCGTCGCGTGGAGTGCGTAGTTCAGCGCGGCCTGCGAGAGTTGTTCGCCCCAGAGGGCGTGGCGTTCGCCCTTCCAGCGTTCTTCGAACAGTTCGTCGAGGGCGTCGCGGGCGGTCGGTTCGTCGTACTCCGGGTGGAGTTCGTTCGCCATCCGGTGACAGCAGATGCCGCCCTGACAGTTCCCCATCGAGGCGCGGGTGCGGATGCGAACCGCGTTCAGGTCGGTTCCCGACCCGCCGATGGCGTCTCGAATCTCGGCGCGAGTGACCGCCTCACACTCACAGAGGACGGGATTCGGGTCGTCGGTCGTGAGCACGTCTTCGGCGCGACTGCCGAGGCGCTGGACGCTCCGCCTGCCGATGGGCGACCGTACCCCGAACTCGTCCATGTAATCGCGGAGGAGGGAGAAATCGTCGCTACCGGGAAGCGGTTCGTCAGCGGTCCGACACCGGCCGCGAACGCCCAGTTGCTCGCAGACGTGGTCTGCTATCTGCTCGGCCATCATCCGGTAGGTGGTGAACTTCCCGCCGACGATGCTGGTCAACCCGGTCAGGTCGTCGCGCTCCTCGTGGTCGAGGAGGAAGAAATCGCGGGTGATGTCGGTCGGGTCGTCGGTGCCGGTTCCGGGGGGTTCGTACAGCGGGCGCACGCCCCAGAACGACCGAATCGTCCGGGAGTCTTCGAGAATCGGCACGAGTTTCGACAACTCGTCTATCATCATGTCGACTTCCCACTGCTCTTCGGGGTAGTCTTCGGGGTCGCGAACCTCTTCGTCCGTGGTCCCGAGAATCGCCGTGGTTTCGTGGGGGACGACGATGTCGGCGTCTCCCTTCGGTCGGCAGTGGTTGACGACCGTGTCGACCTGCCGGCAGTTCATCACGACCATCACGCCCTTCGAGGGGCGGACCTCGATGTCGACGCCCGCCATCGCGCCGAGTTGCCCGGCCCACGCACCCGTCGCGTTGACGACGTACTCGGCCCGAATCTCCTCGGTGGTTCCGGGCGTGGCGTGGTTTCGCTTTCCCGGCCCGCTCTCGTGGCGTACTTCGACGCCCGTCACGTCGTTTCCCTCGACGAGAACGTCGGTCACCGCCGCGTGCGTCTCGATGCGTGCGCCGTGCATCTCCGCGTCGGCGGCGTTGGCGACGCAGAGTCGGAAGGGGTCGATAGCCCCGTCTGGCACTGTGATGGCTCGTTTTACGTCCTCGGTCAGGTACGGTTCCTGCTCGCGGGCCTCCCTCGCGGAGAGCACTTCGGCCGGAATGTTACACTCCCGACAGCCCCGTAACTTCTCTTCGAAGTAATCGTCGTCGTCGCCCTCCAACTGCACGAACTGCCCACCCGTCGTCTCGACGCAGTGGGCCGCGATGTCCCGGAGGACGCGGTTCTCCTCGATGCACTCTTTCGCACTGGCCTGGTCGGAGACGGCGTACCGCCCCCCGCTGTGGAGCAAACCGTGCATCCGCCCCGTCGTCCCGTGTGTCAGGTTGCCCTTCTCGACCAGCGTGACGTCCACCCCTCGCATCGCCAAGTCGCGGGCGATTCCGGTACCCGTCGAACCACCCCCCACGACGAGTACTTCGGCGTCCATTGCCATGTGTGGGGGTTAGGCGGGACCCACTTTACCATACCGACCCACCATGTCGAAAATCGACAGACAGCTTAGGAATACTCGCGTCGATTTCTTTTCCCACAACATGACGAGTGGGCGACGGTTGTCGGTCACGGTCGCCGGTCGGGACAAACCTCTCGGCGTGCCGACGGTCGAAAATCACCCCTGACTTTTCGTCTTGCCATCCATACGTGCGTTCAACGACCGAGTACCATTCGTAAGCACGGCCCACCGAACGCCGAGGCCGAGCTAACGTGATCCTTCGAAAGTACGGCCTCCTTACGGTGTTCGGCAGGGGAAAAACCATTTTATCGGCGGTCTCGTCCAACGGTTGATGCCATCGACGGTCGTCCACGTCGCGGTGGCAGGCTTGCTCGCCACGTCACTGCTCACCGACCACTTCGACGGGCGTGCAGCAGTGGTGGTGATGGCCGCTGCCGCGTTCCCAGACCTCGATACGCTGGTGGGGTTGTGGGTTCCGGGGGGACACAGAGCCGTCTTGCACACTCTGTTGCTCCCGGCGGGAATCGGGACGCTCCTGGTCGCGGACAGAGCACGCGGCCACTGGATTCGTGAGCGATGGGGACCGTACGGGGTCCGAGTCGCCTGGGTGAGCTTCGTCTCTCTCCTCGTCGCAGGTATCGGTCTCGACCTGTTCACGAACGGCGTGAACGTCTTCTATCCCGTTCACGACCAGTTCTACAGTCTCTCCGGAGAGATAAGCGTCTCGAACGAACGCGGCATCGTCCAATCGTTCGTCGAGTCGAAGTCTCGCGGGTCGACGGAGACCACCCACTACCGGACCGGTTTCGACCTCGCGCGCGGTCCCGACCCGAAGCAGAAAGAACGTGTCTTTCCCATCGTCAACAACGGTCGACAGTTCTTCTTCGGCGTGATGAGTTTCGGCATCCTGGGATTTCGGGTGTGGGAATCGCACAAGAAGTAAGCCCCCGTCGCACAGACAGGGTGCATGGCGACAGCAGAGACGACGATTCGACCGTACGACGCGGACGACGCGAGCGACGTGGCGGCGTTGTGGAAACTAAAACGCGGTTTCGAACTCGGACTCGGCGAGGGAACCGGCGGTGGCGACAAAGCCGAGATGTACGCCGGAAAGCTGACCGACGACTATCGCGAGCGGTACGTCGACTGGGTCGGACGCTGCGTGGACGACGACGAACGCTGTGTCACCGTCGCGGACGCCGGCGACGAACTCGCGGGCTACGTCTTCGTGCTCCCCGAGCGGCTCGCGTTCATCTGGGACGCCGCCGTCCTGAACGAGATTTTCGTCCATCCCGACTACCGAGGGACGGGCGTCGCGGACGACCTAATGGACGCCGCCGTCGCGCTCGCCCGCGACCAGACACTCCCGCTCGACAGGTTAGTGCTCGACGTCGACCGAGAAAACGACAGGGCTCAGGCGTTTTACGACCGACACGGATTCGAACACTGGGGTGAGATGGTCGCGCGAAAGGTGTAACGCACGAAAGATACTTTTACTCCTCGTCGGAGTCTTCGCGAACCGTGACCGACACCGTCGCCGTCTTCTCGACGGTGACCTCGTAGCCACAGTACGCGAATGTCACGGTCCCAGTCCCTGGTGTTCGCTTTCCCGTCGTCCGGAAAAGCGCGTCGAGTGCATCCGGATTTATCCAGTCGTAGAGGGGCTCTAGTGCACCGGCGTCCTCGTCGGCTGTGCCGTTCGGAATCGGATTTCGACCCGTGGCAGTCGCCATTGCACTGAGTACCGCCTCACTCGGGGATTCCTCGGCCTCCGAATAATAACGGAATCCCTCTCTGTTAGACTCTCGTGATGAACTTCCGCCGGTCATGCTAGCTCTACTTTCCGGTCGGACTCGGGTATCATCTGTCGTTGACCACCCAACCCTTTAAGTTCCAGAGCCCGAGGCGAGCGTGTGATGGAGTAGATTGGCCTGCCCGCGTCGGAAGAGCGTCGAGACGGCCTGGTCCGAGACGTCGAACTCGGCCGCCAGTTCTCCTAACGTGATTCGTCGCGGCACGTCGAAGTAGCCCTCCTCCAGAGCGTAGAGGAGAACCTCACGCTGGCGGTCGGTGACGCCGTACTGGGTATCGTGGGAGGGGTCCGCCTGAAAGATACGTTTGAGCTGGAACGAGATGCCCCGTTCGGAGAGTTTCTCACGGAAGGAAAACAGGTCCTCTCTGTCAGGGACTCGGGCGCTAACCTGTGTGCCGCTGTCCGTCCCTCGGACTTCGAGAAACGTGATGTCGTGTTCTACCGCGATGGGGTACGTGAGGGCAGATTCACCCGTTTCCGAGAGGGTGACTCGATACAAGCGTCGGTCGGGACCCGGAGCGAGAACCTCGAAATCCTCGACGGTCGAGTCTGACAGCACCACGCGCTCGAAGGTCTCGAAATCTTCACAGTGCACCCAGCAGACGAGTTTCGGCAACTTATCCGCCCTGAGCTGAATGTCTTCGATTTCGATTACCAGTTCGGCGATGGCCTTCCGGGTCTCCTCAAAAATCGGCGTTCGTATCTCGAACTCGGCGATGAAGTTCATTATTGTCGGTTGATTTTGCACTCGGGAGTGTGGCCTTCGAGGTGGTTCGTCACTCACGAGCTAGATGGTGCACTCTATTCAATACACCACATTTACATCACCCGCGAATATTCTGGGCCTAATAAAAATAGAACTACCGACTCAATCGTGCGTGAGCACCACCGTTCGGTCGTCTTCTCGAACGACGCAAAAGCGCATCGAACCCGTGGGGCTGAACCGTTGTTCCCGTCGTTCGCCGCCACGTCTGGTCGGCCAGATTCCACAGCCGACGTGGGGCTGAACCGTTGTTCCCGTCGTTCGGTCAGGAAGAGGTCGACGAACGGCGCGTCGCAGACCGGACACGCGACCGAATCGCGGTTCTCGTCCAATTGGGTCTGTCCGGCGTCTTTCACCAGTTTCAGGCGGTGGTGAATCGCGTAACGTCCAGTCGGTCCGTCACGACTCCTCGCCCCCCGATTCGGTCTCCCACTGCTCGCGGGAGACAGTGTAGCGGTGCATGTCGTCTACCACGTCGTCCATCGGCACCCAATTGCGAAGCAGGCAATCGTGTTGCCCGCCGTGTGCGTCGACGTACTTCTCGATGGCGCGGCGCGACTGCTCGTTCCCTACGTTGTAGCCGACCGTGACGATTTCGAGGTCGAGGCGGTCGAAGGCGACTTCCAGCAGAACCGCCGCCCGCTCTCCTGAGTATCCTCGCCCCCAGAATCGCTCGCCGAGGACGAGACCGAGCTGGGCACTCCGCCTCTCCCACTTCGGATACAGCACCGTCGTCCCGGCCAGTTCGCCCGCGTTCGGTTCACCCGTCTTCGGACGAACCGCGTATCGGGCGGTCGTTCCGTTCTCCCACTGCGGTTGGGCTTTCTCGACGCGGTCGTGCGGTTCTTTCAACGACCGAAAAGGCGATTGTGGAACGTGTTCGAACACCTCGCTCGCCTCGGGACCGGAGAACAGGTCGTACAGTTCCCGTACCGGAACGTTCTCGTGACACAGTCGTTCGAGGACCAGTCGCTTCGTCTCGATACGACTGGGGAACAGCGTCACGAACCGTCTCCCTCGTGGCTCGCAGCCCACTGCTCGCGGGAGATGGTGTAGCGGTGCGAGTCGCGCACCTCGTCACCGTCAGGTTGCCAGTTGCGCAGGATACCGTCGTACTGCCCGCCGTGTGCGTCGACGTACTTCTCGATGGCACGACGGGATTGCTCGTTTCCGTCGAGGTGTTCGACGGCGACCAGTTCGAGGTCGAGTCGGTCGAAGGCCAGTTCCATCAGTGCCCCCGCGCGTTCGCCCGAGTAGCCACGTCCCCAGAACGGTTTGCGGAGCCACAGGCCGAAGGTACCGGTTCGGCGCTCCCAGTCGATGCCGAGACCGGTCGTCCCGGCGAATTCGCCCGCGTTCGGTTCACCCGCTTTCGGACGAATCACGAACTCGGCACCCTTCGTCTTCTCCCGCCTGCTCTCCGCCCAGTCGACGAACTCCTTCGTCTCTTTCGGCGTGGCGTGGGGGTCCCACGAGAGGTGTTCGGTTAGCTCGTCGATGTGCGGCGCGTCGTGTGCGGTGTATCTGTAGAGGTCGAACACGTCGACGGTCTCGTGCGTTATCGCTTCGAGTTCGAGACGTTCCGTCTCGATTCGCTCGGGGAACATACTCCGGATGATACGTCGCTGCGACAAAAATATTCGGACAGTTGAGAGTTCGGAGGCCGTCCGCGACGACGGTTCTCATCGCTGGAGAGACTGCGGAGCCGGTGGTTCGGGCGACTGACCCACCAGTCGGTCACTCTCGTCTCCTCGTCGGTCGTCGACTGGGACGTCCCGCGTTCTCAATTCCCACGAAGCACCTAATCGTCCGAGTACCGTAACGGGTTAGGATGGTCTCCGAACAAACGCGGTGGGACGATACCGTCGAGTTGGAATTTTCGCTCCACGACCAGCGGTGTTTCTTCGTCGCCGCCTCCAAACGGGCCGAGTGTGAACTCGTGGGCGAAGAGGCGATTCATCGGACGGATGGAAACGTCCTCGAATTCTTCAGTGTCCGGGGGGCGTCCCCGGAGACCGTCCTGGATGTCGCCGACGAGTTGCCGACCGCGAACCAGGGCCGGATGGTCACACAGCGACAGGAGGCGAATCTGATGGAGTTCGTCGTCACTGGGCCGTGTGTCGCCGCGACGCTGGCCGACACCGAGGCCGTGTTGAAACGAGCGCACGCCGAGAACGGCCAGGCTACCGTCGTCGCCGACGTGCCGCCACACGGGACGGTACGAGAGGTCGTCGAAACGTTCGAGACGCACCATCCCGATTCTTCACTCGTCGCCAAGCGGACGCTCGACAAAAGTGTCCCGGCCCTCTCGGACGGAGAACGGACAGCACATCTGTGGGCGAATCTGACCGAGAAACAGCGCACTGCGGTCGAAACCGCGGTACGGTGTGGCTACCTCTCGTGGCCGCGCGAGAGTACTGCCACCGAGTGTGCCGAGGCGCTCGATGTCTCACAACCGACGTTCAGCCAACACCTCTGGACCGGCCTCGAGAAGGTGTTCGCTGCGATGCTAGACGACGTGGGTGCCACAGACGATGGGGTCGAGTGACGAACCGTTCGGCATAGGCAGTACAGTCAGGGCAGTTCGGTCGTAACCTGGAACGTCGGAACAGAGAGTCACGCATGAAGAGCAATGATCGAGTTACAGAAACGAAGTATCGCGATTCGAGCACCGAATCTGTGAGCTACCGAGTCGTCGTCGCGGTCGCCGACGAAGCGGGTACTCGAACTATCGACCTTCCACCGCTGTACGAGAGCATCGAACCGGACGCACTCGACGAACTGGTCGAACGTGGCGATAGCAACCTCGTCGTCTCGTTTCCGTTCGCTGGTCACGAGGTGGTCGTCCGTGGCGATGGGACGGTCGAAATCGGTTAGTGTTCGACGAAAAATCCTTCGGTGAACGTCTCGTCGTTGTTCGCGTGTTACGGTATCAGGTCACCCACCGTTCGGCCACTTCGCTTTCGGGTCACTCGTCAGTTCGTGCCTCCTTTCGACTCGTCACGTCGTCGGGGTCGAGGTGGAAGAACGAAAACGAAACCTCCCTCGGACTCCGGTCGAACACCTCGACGAGCGGAATCTCGACGTGGCGCATCCCCTGTGTCACGTCCGAGTCAACGTCCGCTTCGGACACGTCCGCCAATTCCCCGGTGACGACGACACTTCGCCACCCGCTCTCCGTCTGGTCGTAGGTGACGAACGAGACGGGTCGGCCGACGACGTCCATCTTTCCGCTGTCTGGCCCGAGCGCCAGTCGGAAGTAGAACTCTCCAGTGTCCGGGTCGAAACCGTACGACACCGGCAACGAATACGGGGACTCGTCGGGTTCCGACGAGAACGAAATGACTCCCGTCCCCCCTCGCCCCAGAAACTCGTCTCGTTCGTCGTCGGACATTCGTACCGTATTGACATCACCCATGAGATAGAGTACCACCCGACGGAGGAAAAAGATGGTGTGCGGATTTCCTCGCGTGGGCCTCGATTTTCTGGGTTCGAACGTCCGCCACCTCGAAGCACGACGCCCCCTCGAGAAGAGGATTAAAACAACATCGGGAGTACTGGTTTTTAAGAATCGAGAGTCATCGTATGGAGGTACGTCGATAGAAGGCGAATCGATAACTGGTGAATCACGATGACTGAGCTAGCGGCCTACGAAGAAACGACGGGAACGATACGTGAAACGGTCGCCGACAGCCGACAGCTCGCGGGGATATTCTTCTTCGTGCTCGCTGCGCAGTTCATGACCGTCATCATGCTCGGAGCAGCGATGGTATCCGGGTACGATTTCAATGAGGCAGCCATCAGCGACCTCGGCGTGTTCAGTGAGACCGCACTGTTGTTCAACGCTTCGCTGGTCGTCGGCGGCGTCTTCAACATCCTGGGCGGGTACTTTTTCTACCGCTCACACGACACGCGCTGGCTGATGGGCCTCTTCGCGCTCGCCGGAATCGGTGCCATCGGTGCGGGCGTCTTCACGCTCGACGACCCCACCGGACTCCACGGACTCTTCGCGCTCCTGGCCTTCCTGTTCTTCAACGTGCAGGCGATCGCGAGCGCGACCCGACTGTCCGGCCCGATGAAGGTGCTCTCGATATTCGCAGGGGTGCTCGGAATCGCCTTCGTGGTGCTCATGGCCCTGGGCGACGGCGGCAACACGGCGCTCTTCGGCCCCATCGGACACGGCGGAACCGAACGGATGATCGTCTACCCCCCGATGATGTGGCTGATGGTCTTCGGTGGCTACCTCCTCGGTAGCCGCGAGGACGAAGCGGGACGGTCGGTCGAGGCGACGCTCTCCGACTAGCGGACCAATTTTTGACGACGAGAATCGCCACGTGACCGATGCAGAGGTCTCTGTGTGATTCTTATAGCCAGTCACTGGATGAGATGCCAACGAAGATAGCCAGTCAAAGTTGGTAGATAAGCACCACAAATTGCTCACATCGCTTAGCGTCAGTCATGAAGGTTTCAACAGGGTCTCTAATTTCCTTGTTCATTGGCTTTTCACATCACTCCAAGACACGAACGGCACCTGACGCACTCTCGGTGGGAGAGAGGCCAATTTCGGGGAACTCTTTTACATGTACCCATCATAAGAGAGCATATGTCCGATGCGACGCTCGACGACCGGGGACGGCTGACGCTCCCAAAGGAGATTCGAGAGCGATACGGAGACCACTACCACGTCGTCGACCTCCACGACGGAATCAAACTAATTCCGGTCGCGGACGACCCTCTGGACGCACTTCGAGACGAGTTTTCGGAGGTCGATAAGACGGCCGACGAACTCAGAGAGGAAGCACGTGAAGCGGCACTGGACGATGCTGGGCGATAAATGTACGCTGAAACAGATTTCTTGCTGGCCCTCATCAAGGACGAAGATTGGCTCGGGGATGCCGCGGAAGCCGTTTACCGTGACCATCAAGACGAGCTATGGACGTCACAGTTCATGCTCATCGAACTTCTCCTAGTCGCCTACCGCGAAGACCGCGACACAGAACGGGTTGTCACGAATGCCGCAAACCTCGTCGAAGTGGACGGGGACGTGGATACGGTCGTCGCAGCGGCCACATACGTCGAAGACCATGGCTTCACCCCATTCGATGCACTCCACCTCGTCGAATCTGATGGCGATACTATCGTCTCTAGCGACCGTACGTACGAAGATTTCGCTCCACGACTCGACCTGAAAGTGGAGAGCGAGGAGTAACGCTCCGCAACCACTAAACGCCGTTCGTTCCTACCACCAGTAATGACCGACTGGACGGAGAAGTATCGCCCGAGCACGCTGTCGGAAGTTCGGGGGAACGACAAGGCCCGGGACAAACTGCGCGAGTGGGCCGAGACGTGGAAGGAACACGGGGACGCCGTCATCGTCCACGGAAGCCCCGGCGTCGGGAAGACGTCGGCGGCCCACGCGCTGGCGAGCGACATGGGCTGGCCGACCATCGAGTTGAACGCGAGCGACCAGCGGACCGGCGACGTCATCAAGCGTGTCGCGGGTGAGGCGGCGAAAAGCGGGACGCTGACGGACGGGACTGCGGGCAGGCGACTCGTCATTCTGGACGAAGCCGACAATCTGACACACAACGCCGACCGAGGTGGCTCACGGGCGATCACCGAGGTCGTGAAGTCGGCGAGTCAACCACTCCTGCTCATCGCAAACGAGTTCTACGACATGTCGAACTCCCTTCGAAACGCCTGCGAGACCATCGAGTTTCGGGACGTGTCATCGCGGAGTATCACGCCCGTCCTCCGTGACATCTGCCGACAGGAGAACGTCGAGTACGAACCCGCCGCACTGGAGGCCATCGCGGAAAACGACAGCGGCGACCTCCGCTCTGCAGTGAACGACCTCCAGGCGGCCGCCGAAACGAACGGCCACCTCACCGAGGCGGACGTGGTGACGAGCCAACGCGACACGACGAGCGGTATCTTCGACTTTCTCGACGACCTCATCAAGAAAGAGGACGCAGAGGGCGCGCTGAAAGCCTCGTACGACGTGGACGAGACGCCGGACAACCTGCTCAACTGGATCGAGGACAACGTGCCGAAAGACTACGAAGGTGGTGAACTCGCCGACGCCTACGGCTACATGGCGAACGCCGACCGCTGGCTGGGACGGGTGCGCGCCACGCAGAACTATCGCTTCTGGCGCTACGCGAGCGACAACATGACCGCCGGCGTCGCCGCCGCTCGTCGCGGCAAGAAGGGCGGGTGGACGCGCTACGGCCCGCCGAGTTACTGGCGAAAGCTCGGGAGTTCACGGGGGACCCGCGACACGCGAGACTACATCGCCCGGAAGATAGCCGAACAGAGCGGCATCAGCATGAGCACGGCCCGACGAGAGGTCATCCCCTACCTCGCGGAGATGACCCACCACTGCAAGAATCGGGAGTTGACCGTGGCGATGGCGGCACGCTACGACATGGACGAAAAGCACGTCGCGTTCGTCACCGGCAGCGGAAAGGACACGAAGAAAGTCCAGCGAATCGTCGAAGACGCACGAGAGCGGAAGGAGAAAGCCGCCGTCGAGCACTCGGGCGGCGCTTTCGAAGGCAGTTTCGCGTCCGACGAGTCGGGCGACGGAGAATCAGGTGACGATGAATCGGACGACGAACCGGAGATCGAAGAACCGGAAACCGCGAAAGCTGAAGACGAAGCCCAGTCGGACGACGGCCAGTCTGGTCTCGGCGACTTCATGTGAGCCGAGTTTTATTTTGTACTGATACGTACTGATTTATACTAGTTTGTGCTGGAGATGTCGTCGGAGTTGATGGATGACTTTCGACGGTGACCGAGTGAGGGCCGGAGGAAATCGGAGATTTCCTCGGCCACGGAAGAGCGGAACTCTTCCGCAGGTGTGACTTTGCTCAAGCAGCAGTAGTCACGATAAACCAACCGCTATCTTAGTCGACCCCTGGGTAGAATGTAGCTCAAGCTTCAGCAGTCACAGCGAATCCACCTCCAGATCGAAAACGAACCTCGAATTCAGTACGGGAAGACGCGGAAGCCTTCCGGAAGCACGAATCCGAGCAGGAGGAACAGCGTTCCCGCGATGGTCGCACAGATGATCGCGTAGGGAATCTGGGTTCTGACGTGAACGAGGTGGTCACTGCCACTCGTCGAGGAGGCCAGCACGGTCGTGTCGCTGATGGGTGAACTGTGGTCGCCAAAGATACCGCCGCTAAACACCGCCCCGAGGACGAGCGGAAGGTTCGCACCGGTCGAGAAGGCCACCGGGATGGCGATGGGGAACATGATGCCGTAGGTCGCCCACGAACTGCCATCGGAGAAGCTCACGCCGCTGGTGACGAGGAACAGCGCGACGGGGACGAGGGCGGGGGGAACGCCAGCGAACCAGTCGGTGACGAAGTTGGCGATGCCGAGCACCGTCACCGCGTTCTGGATGGAACTGGCGAACATCAGGATGACTGCCGCGAGCAGGATACCCTTGAATCCGCGAACCATCGCGTCCGTCGCATCCTTGTTGCTCGGGATGTCGCCCTTCAGGCGATAGAGGACGAACGCGACGATGAGCGCCGCGAAGGAGGCGAGACCGAGTTTGACGCCGCCGATGTTGAACGACCACTTGCCGCCCGCCGGGAGGATGAGTTCGTAGCCACCGAGCGAGAACAATGTGCTCATCTGCGGCGCGGAGATGACGGGACTGCCGCGCCAGAACATCGCGCCGAGACCGACGAGGATCATCGTCCCGATGGGGATGGCGAAGTTGCGCCAGTCGGCGGTCGCCGTCTCCGACATCTCGTACTCGTCCATCTCGCGGGAAATCATCGGGTCGTCGTCCTCGCCGACCACGCCGCCGCCGCTGCGTGCTCGCGTCTCTTCTTCTCCCATGTCGAAGATGTTGGGGAAGACCTGCCACGCGACCAGTCCCGCGATGATGAGCGCCGTCCAGGAGTAGAAGCCGAAGACGAGGCTGTTGAAGAATAGCGGCCAGATCTGGTCGGTCACGGCCGTCACCTCCTGCCCGCCCGTGTTGACGAAGCCGCTCATGTGGGCGGGGAGAATCTGTTGTTTCGCGGCCTGTTCGATACCACCGCCGATGAAGCCGATGAGTGCGACGCCCCACGTCGAGTAGAACGCGAGGCGGGCCGCCGGACTCCCGGCACTGTCCACGTAGTAGGCGAGTTTGGCCCGCGAGACGTTGTACTTGTCCGTCAGCGGGCGCATCATCGAGCCGACCACCAGACAGTTGAAGTAGTCGTCGATGTGAATCGCGATGCCTGCCAGAAACGCCGCCTTCTCCGCGTCTTCGGGGGAGTCTGCTCGGGACACGAGTGCTTCGAGGACGCCCTGAATCGCCCCGGAACGAATCATCAGACCGATCATGCCACCGATAGCGAAGATGGCGAGCAAGACGTTTTCGACGTACCACGAATCGGAGAAGAGAGGTGCGGTTGCGATGAGCGTCGGGACGTGTTTCAACCCGAATATCGCTCCGAGTACGGTTCCAGACGTGCTACCGATCATGTCCTTCGGAACACCCGCTGAGGCGGGTTTCAACGCGCCGTAGACCGCGCCAGCGCTGGCGACGCCGACGAACAGGCCGATAATAGCATCACGTGAGTGCCACGCGAGACTAATTGCCAGTAATGCTGGAATTATCGACCAGATGCCTGCATTGATGCCATCGAGTGCCATACCATGTTTCCCAAGTAGACCTATATATTGGTTATGGCAATTTCGAAACTAACACGTTGCAATGAAAAACTTATACTCTAATTGACTCGTGTGAGAAATTGTCTCGCACGCTCAGTCTCGGGATTGGCGAAGAACTCGACCGGCGGTCCCGACTCCACGATGCGCCCCTCCGACATCAACACGACCCGGTCGCCTACCTCGCGGGCGAATCCCATCTCGTGCGTGACGACGAGCATGGTCATCCCTTCGTCCGCCAAATCGCGCATCACTTCGAGCACCTCGCCGACCAGTTCCGGGTCTAACGCGCTCGTCACCTCGTCGAACAGCATGACGCTCGGGTCCATCGCAAGCGCCCGTGCGATGGCGACTCGCTGTTGCTGGCCGCCCGAGAGCTGATTCGGATAGGAGTCGGCCTGGTCTGCCAATCCCACCCGGTCTAACATCGCCTTCGCCCACTGTTGGGCTTTCTCCTTCGGAATCCCCTTGACGACATCCGGTCCGAGCGCGACGTTCTCCAGGGCCGTCTTGTGCGGGAAGAGGTTGAAGCTCTGGAACACCATCCCGATGCGCTGGCGGAGTTGGTTTACGTCCACCTCCGGGTCGGCGATGGATTCTCCCTCGATACGGATGTCGCCGTCCTGAATCTCTTCGAGTCGGTTCGCACACCGAAGGAGCGTCGATTTCCCGCTCCCGCTCGGACCGATGACGACAACAACCTCACCGTCGTCGACCGAAAGCGAGACGTCCTTCAGGACGTGCGTCTCGCCGAAGTACTTGTCCACGTCGTCGAACTCGACCTCCGGCACGCTCATCGTTCCGACCCCCACATGGTGCGCTCTTCCATCGTCCGGACGAGTTTGCCGAGCGGCAGCGTGATGACGAGATACGCGATGGAGACGACCACGATGGGCGTCCACGCGTCGAACGTCGTGCTGTTGACGTTCCGGAAGACGCTGATGAGTTCGGGAATCGCCAGCACCGTCAACAGCGACGTGTCCTTGACGAGAATCACGAGGTCGTTACCGATGGCCGCCAGCGCGTTCCGCCACGCTTGGGGCAGGATAACGAAACGCATCGAGTCGATGTACGACATGCCGAGCGACCGCGCCGCCTCGGTCTGTCCCTCGGCGACGGAGTTGATGCCGCCTTTCACTGCCTCGCCGATGTAGGCGGTGTGGTTCAGCGTCAGGCCGATGATGGCGGCGGCGAAACTCCAGTTTTGAAGCGGGAACTCGCCGGGCGGCCAGAACGCCGGGACGCCGAGGTAGATGACGAACAGTTGGAACAGCAGGGGAGTTCCTCGGAAGAACTCGACGTACATCGTCGCAATCGCCTGCGTAAACGTCGTGTTGGAGACGCGCCCCAATCCGACGAGGACGCCGAAAAAGAGCGAGAGCGCGCCTGCAATCAGGATTATCTGCAAGACGAGAACCAATGCCTCGGCGAATTGCGGCAGGATTTCGACCAGCAGGTCGTAGTTCACGAAATCCGCGAGGATGAGATAGAGGAAGATGGCGATTCCTGTCGCGAAGACGCCCGCAACCGCCATCCCGACCCACTTGACGCGCCGGTCAGTCAGCAATCCCTCGTCGGTCTCCGTTGCACGTTCGATACCTCTCTCGTCGGTGTACGTCTCGGCCATCACGTCCTCCTGTGGCGATTAGCCACTGGTCGTCGTGCCTCCGTCGGTTCCTTCTACTGGCTGGAAGTATTCTGAGTAGATTTCGTCGTAGGTTCCATCCTCCTGAATCGTTGCCAGCGCGTCGTTGACCTGCTGGCGGAACTGGTCGTCGTCCTGCCGGAACGCGATACCGTATTCCTCAACGGTGAGCGTGTGATACGGTGGCGCGTCTTCGCCCGTCGCCGCGGAGTCTTCCTCCGCTTCGAGGAAGACGACGTTCTCGTTCTGGTTGGCGAACTCGGCACTGACCGTGTTGTCGTTGATGACTGCGGCGGCCTGATTGTTGCCGAGTGCGGAAAACGCGCCGGGAATCTGGTCGTAGCTGTCGATAGTGAGGTTGCCGTTGAACTCCTGTTTCAACTCCTCTGCCGCCGCTTCACCGGTCGTGCCCTTCTGAACCGCGACCGTCGTTCCTCGCAGATCTGCGACTTCGTTGATGTCACTGTCTCGCAACACGAGAATCGTCTGATACGCCGTAAAGTACGGGTCGGAGAAATCGACCTGCTGTTCTCGTTCCTCGTTGATGGTCATCGCGCTCATGATGACGCGGAAGTTCCCGTTGTTGAGACTCGGGATGATGGTGTCGAAACTCGTCTGGACGAACTCGTAGTTCCGGTTCAGTTGGCCCTGGAAAATCGCCTCGGCGATGTCTACGTCGAACCCGACGAGCTCCCCACCTGTCGTTCTGTACTCGAACGGTCGATACGGGATGTCCGACCCAATTCTGATTACGCCACCGTCTTGTGCATTCACGGCTCCCGCGACCGTCAGGCCAGCGATAGCTCCGGTACTCCCCTTGAGAAAGGTTCGTCTGTGCATTTCGATTTTCCCCCGATACTCACATAGTCAATCGTCGTATAGAAAGCTACTATCGGTTGCTCGGAGGGGTCCGCTAAAACTTTCGCCGATTCGTGTTAGTCGTCAGACGGGTAGCCGCTCGTCGATTCGGCCGCGGCCGTTTCGGGTCGGCGGGGTTCTTCGTACAGCCACAACGTGGCCGCCAGCAGGGCGGCGAATATCGTCATCGCAGCCGCGTGGTGGGCCACCTGGACGACGGGACCGTACACGAGGACGGTCGCGCCACCGAGCAGAATCTGAACCGGGAGGACGACCAGCGCGATGGTCGTCGCCGCTCGGATTCGGGTGCTCTCGGTGTACTTCCACGCGCCGTAGGTCGTTCCGAGGATGAAAAAGCCGGTCACCATCGCCACGAGGCGGTGGAACCACTCGATGAAACTCGGGATGGTTTTCGGAAGCAACCCACCGTCACAGAACGGCCACTGGGCGCTACAGGACAATCCAGCCCCTGCGGCGGCGGTGTAGACGCCGAGCAGAATGAGAGCGAACGTCAGACTGGTCGTGAATGCGGCGAATCGCCGAAATCGCGTTCCCATCAGGCACGCACCTCGTCGTGTCGTATCACAGGAATCCCCTTTCCCGGCAGTTAGGAGGCGGTGTATTTAGGTCTGTCCGACTTTCCCCGAGAGTGAGAACGGTAGTGTTGGTGCCGCTTTCAGCGGGAACCGTGCAGTACTGCGAGACCACCAGGGGGCGAGACTGGTGGAATGACCTCACGTACTTGTAAGCCAGTAATAAGTTTTGTGGAACGTGACTTTCACGGGGACGAGACGGACGGCAGATTTCGACCGAAACCGGTCTTTCAAGGGAACGGCGGGCGACGCTGGAAACATGACAAAACTGGAACGCCTCGACGCTCTCCTCGACGCGCGTGACCTCCAGTCCGTCTGGTTCGCACGCCCCAACTCCTTCGCGTGGCTCACCGGCGGGAACAACGTCGTCGACCGGGAGGGAGACGTAGGGGTCGCGGCAGTGGGGTACGACGGTGACGCAGTTCGACTCGTCACCGACACCATCGAGGGTCCGCGCCTCCGCGAGGAAGAACTACCCGACGGTGTCGCCGTCTCCGAATACGAGTGGTACGAGAGGACGCTCGCGGAAGCCGTCGCCGAACGAGCGGTGACGCCCGCCGCGGCCGACTTCGACGTTCCCGGCTTCGAGTCGGTCGACGCCTCACCACTGCGCCAGCCCCTCACCGACGAGGACGTCGCGGCCTACCGGGAACTCGGCACCGAAACCGCGGTGGCGGTCGAAGCCGTCTGTCGCGAACTGGACCCCGACGACACGGAGCGCGAGGTGGCGTCTGCGATTCGGGGTGCGCTCGGTTCACAGGGTATCGAGACGCCAGTGGTTCTCGTGGGGGGAGGCGAGCGCGCCCGGCGGTACCGCCACTACACACCGACGGCTACCGAACTCGGTGAGTACGTGCTGGTGTCGGTCACCGCGGAGCGGGCGGGACTCCACGCCAGTCTCACGCGAACCGTCGCCTTCGACCCGCCGGAGTGGCTCGAAACGCGCCATCGAGCGGCGAGCAGAGTCGAGACGACGGCGCTCGCCGCGACCCGGCAGGTCGGAACCAACGGAGGGACGGGAAGTGCCGTGTTCGAAGCGATTCAATCTGCCTACAAGCGGGTCGGCTTCGAAGGCGAGTGGCAGTGTCACCATCAGGGAGGTGCGGCGGGCTACGCCGGACGCGAGTGGATAGCCACGCCGACGACGAACGACGAAATTCGCCTCCCGATGGCGTTCGCGTGGAACCCGACAGTCCGGGGCGCAAAGAGCGAAGGAACCGTTCTCGTCTCCGAAGACGGATTCGAACCACTCACCGAAACGGGTCGTTGGCCGACGAACACCGTGTCTGCGGTCGGTCACCAGCGGACGTTGTCACGGCCAGCCATCCTCGAACGCTGATTTCGACGAACGTCGAACGCAAATTCGACGGGTTCGGATACCTTTTTACAGGAGCACAGGGACGTACCGGACATGGGACTCGAAGAGGACTCTCTCGACTATCACCGGAGCGACCCACCGGGAAAAATCGAAATATCGACGACGAAACCGACGAACACACAACGCGACCTGAGCCTCGCGTACTCGCCCGGCGTGGCTACACCCTGCGAGGAGATTGCCGAAGACCCCAGGAAAGCATACTCCTACACCGCGAAAGGGAATCTCGTGGGAGTAGTGTCGAACGGGACGGCCGTGCTCGGTCTCGGCGACATCGGCGCGCAGGCGTCGAAACCCGTCATGGAGGGGAAAGGCGTCCTGTTCAAGCGATTCGCCGACATCGACGTGTTCGACATCGAACTCGACCAGCACGATGTCGACGACCTGACTCGAACCGTCAGCGCGATGGAACCCACCTTCGGCGGTATCAACCTCGAGGACATCAAAGCGCCGGAGTGTTTCGAAATCGAAGAGCGACTGCGTGAGGAGATGGACATCCCCGTCTTCCACGACGACCAGCACGGTACCGCCATCATCAGCGGGGCCGCCCTCCTCAACGCCGCCGAAATCAACGGGAAGGAGTTAGAAGACCTGAAAATCGTCTTCTCCGGTGCCGGTGCGAGTGCGATTGCGACGGCCCGATTCTACGTCTCGCTCGGAGCGCGAAAGGAGAACATCATCATGTGTGATTCCTCGGGAATCATCACCGAGAACCGCGCTCAACACGGCGACGTGAACGAGTACAAAACCGAGTTCGCCCGCGACATCCCCGAAGGCGACCTCGCGACGGCGATGGAGGGCGCAGACGTGTTCGTCGGCCTCTCCGTGGCGGACATCGTCAGCGAGGAGATGGTTCGCTCGATGGCGGCCGACCCGATAATCTTCGCCATGGCGAACCCCGACCCGGAAATCGACTACGAGACGGCGAAAAACGCCCGCGACGACACGGTCATCATGGCGACCGGCCGCTCCGACTACCCGAACATGGTGAACAACGTTCTCGGGTTCCCGTTCATCTTCCGAGGGGCGTTAGACGTGCGCGCGAGCGACATCAACGAGGAGATGAAAATCGCCTCCGCACGCGCGCTCGCAGAACTCGCCAAGAAGGACGTGCCCGACGCCGTTGTCAAAGCCTACGGCGACCAACCGCTCCAGTTCGGCCCAGAGTACATCATCCCGAAACCGCTCGACCCCCGCGTGCTGTTCGAGGTCGCGCCGGCGGTCGCGGAGGCGGCGATGGAGACCGGCGTGGCCCGGAGCGAACTCGACACAGACGCGTACGTCGAGACGCTCGAAGCGCGTCTCGGCAAGTCTCGCGAGATGATGCGCGTCGTCCTGAACAAGGCCAAAAGCGACCCCAAGCGCGTGGCGCTCGCGGAAGGTACCGACGAGAAGATGATTCGCGCGGCGTACCAACTGGGAGAGCAGGGCATCGCGGAACCCGTGCTCATCGGTGACCGCGAGGAAATCGGTGCGACGGCGGCAGACCTCGGACTCGACTTCGACCCCGAGGTGGTCGACCCGAAAAACGGCGACTACGAAGGGTACGCCGAACGCCTGTACGAACTCCGTAAACGAAAGGGCCTCACCCGGAGCGAAGCGGGCGACCGCATCGAGAAAGACACCAACTACTTCGGCAGCGTGATGGTCGAACAGGGCGACGCCGACGCGATGCTCACCGGCCTCACCCACCACTACCCCTCGGCGCTCCGACCGCCACTGCAGGTCATCGGCACCGCGCCGGACGTGGACTACGCCGCCGGCGTCTACCTGCTCACGTTCAAGAATCGCGTCGTCTTCATCGCCGACGCGACCGTGAATCAGGCTCCCGACGAGGACGTGTTGACCGAGGTGACGAGCCAGACCGCCAAACTCGCTCGTCGGTTCAACGTCGAACCGCGTGCCGCGCTCCTCTCGTACTCCAACTTCGGAAGCGTCGACAACGAAGGCACCCGAAAGCCCCGCGAGGCCGCGAAACGACTCCGGAACGACCCCGAAATCGACTTCCCGGTCGACGGCGAGATGCAGGCCGACACCGCCGTCGTCGAGGAGATACTGAACGGAACGTACGAGTTCTCGGACCTGGAGGAACCGGCGAACGTGCTGGTCTTCCCGAACTTGGAAGCGGGCAACATCGGCTACAAACTCCTCCAGCGTCTCGGCGGCGCGGAGGCCATCGGCCCGATGCTCGTCGGCATGGGCAAGCCGGTCCACGTCCTCCAGCGCGGCGACGAGGTCAAGGACATCGTGAATCTGGCGGGCGTCGCGGTCGTGGACGCACAGCAAGATTGACATCCTCCCCGCGCTAAAGCGCGAGGATTCCTCCGTTGGGGGTTCGGCTACCGACCCACGGAGGCAACTTGCGGGTTCGTGCGCACTTCTTTGGGACTTTCGTGAGGGTGGGTTTCCCCGACCACTCGTGGTCGTCCCACTCGAATCGCACGGGCCGTGCCATCGGCCTGAGTTCGCAATCGCTGTTTTCTCGAAGGAACGTCTCAGACGCCATGCGGTCAGCGTGGCCCTCGAATCCACACGGACACGTCAGCGTATCCTCGTGGCGAATCGTCGCGTCGTGGTCGCCACACTCGGGACACGTCTGACTCGTCCACGCTTCCGACTCGGCTTCGAGAGAGATGCCGTACTCTTCACAGACACACGCGAGACGGTGGATGAACTTCTTGAACGCCCAGAAGTTGTGCGTCTTCTCGTTCACCCTGACCGACCAGTGCGTTTCCAGCACGTCAGTCAAGTCGCCCACCTACACCGTCGCCACGCCTTCCTCGTAGAGTCGTTCAACGAGATCGCGCACCAGTGCGTTCTGTGCGTGGTCACGGCGCTTCGTCCGCTGTCGGTACAGCCGTCGAATCCGTTTGGAACTGTAGCGTCCCTCTCGGAGTTTCGACTGTAGGCGGGCGATTTCGTCGGTCGTCTCGCGGAACCGTCCGAACAACTCCCGACCGTCGTAGAGGTACTGGTTCCCAGTGGTCGTGGAACAGGCGACGAGATTGTTTGCGCCAACGTCGAGGGCGGCTTCGTGGGAAGCCAGTGGTGAATCCAGTCGAGAATCATCGACGGTGACTGGTTGGAAAGCCCTGAACGTGTCGCTAACCTCGTCGTACTCAAGTTCCAGACGACCCTGTTTGCCGTCCCACTTCGGGGTGCCTCGGACTTTGAGGCGGAGTCGTTCGTGGTAGCCGAATCCGTAGTCGTCTTTCAGTTCTTGCCCGACGGGGATTTCGAGGCAGCTTCGCTTGCCCCACTGAATCGTGTACTGGTTGCACCGAATATAGGTGCGGAGTTCGCGTCCGTCCTCCTCGTTGCCCCAGTACGACGGAGGGTTGGCGTACTCGCCGTTCTCCTTGAGGGCGAAGAACGACCGCCACGCTTCGCTGTTCTTGCGCGTGACCTGTCGGACGGTCGCGCTTCCGACGACACCGTTGTAGCGCCCTCGGTACTCGGAGGTGTCCTACACGTCGCCGTCTCCGAAGTAGTTCTGACGATTTTTATAGGTCAGTTCGTTCCACAAGGAGGCGGAGGCGTCAAGTAGCCGTAGAATGCACTCTTTGTCGTTCTCGGTCTGTGGCACGACCTCGAAGGTATTGACGCGCTTCATTCGTCGCCACCTTCCTGTGCAGCGATGTAGCGTTCGACAGTGCCCTTCGAGGTGCTTCCCGCCGTTCCGACGTAGTACGAACGAGTCCACTTCACGCGGTCGTCGTACCGCTGGTTATACTTCCGCGCCGAGATGCCCTTCACCCAGTTGACGATGAGGGACGGGGCGTTCTTCGGTGGACTCCCGATGAACAGGTGTACGTGGTCGGTCATGACCTCGGACTCGGCCAGTTCGAGGCCTTTGTCCTCACAGATTTCCGTGAAGATGGTTTCGAGACGTTCCTTCGTCTTCCCCGTCAGGTGCGAACCCCGATACTGAGCGGAACCCTGTTCCGCGAGGTCAGCGGGACTTTCGGTCCCGCCAGATTTCGGCACGAACACTATGTGATAGTAAAGTTCGTATTGCGCATGACGGGTACTCTTCACCATCTATGCATACTATCACCGTCAGACGGTGTAAAGATTGCGTTGGAACCTCGTCAGTGCCATCGTCGGCGGTTGAATACTGTTGGTCGGCTTCATCTCTGCCCTGAAGGGCGAGGCTTTCGCCTCGAATTTTCCGTAATTCCGCGAGCGACCGACGGGAGGGAGCTATTTTTTGGTGTCTCCGTGAGCGACAAAGGAGCGCGGACGGCTCGTCGGAGCGTGACTCTGTCGGGCGTCGCGGTCGTGGACGAACGGACGACCGCTCGCGTTCGGGTGTCGGTCACCAGTACCTCGGCGGTCAGGAAGTGAGCACACACACACACACACTCAGCGTCTGAGCAGTCGCACTCCACCCCATCCGACGGCGAATCCGACGACAGCGCCACCGACGCCGATGATGCCGAACGCGACCAGCAGTCCCCAGAGCGGTCCGTCCCCGGCACCGGTGCCAGCCACGCCTCGCCAAACGAGCGCTACGACGCCGAACAGAATCGCAGGCATCAGACCGACGGCGAGGCTCACGAGCAACCCGCCACCCCGAAAACCACTGAGTGCTGCGACGACCGGCGGCGCGTAAAAGAACGCGACCGGAAACAGGTTGGACGCCAGACGTGAGCCCCATCCATCACCGAACAGCATCGCGAGCGAGAGAACGAACACGACCCCACCGAACCCACCGACGTAGACCGACCAGTGGCGTGCTCTGTGCTCCGAGCGACCCCACAGGAGTCGTTCCGAGAGAGTTATCATGCGTTCGATGTGCAACGCGAAACGGGATAAACGTTCAGTCGAGTGTCGTGACTAGCGACCCACACCCACCGCAAGAGAGTGGCCGTCGTTCGAGCGAGTGGCGGGTAACAGTTTTGACACCGCCCTTCGAATCGTTCAACAGCATGCCATACAGTGACACCGAGATTGCGTCTCGGGACGAACTGCAAGCACTTCAAGACGAGCGACTGTCCGAAACGGTCGCCCGCGTCTACGAGAACGTTCCGTACTACCGGAACGTCCTGGACGAGGCTGGCGTTTCTCCGGACGACATCGACGGCGTCGACGACATCTCGAAACTCCCGTTCACGACGAAAGAGGACTTTCGCGACGAGTACCCGGACGGACTGTTCGCAGTTCCACACGAGGACGTGCGGCGCATCCACGCCTCCTCGGGGACGACCGGAAAGCCGAAAATCGTCTCGTACACGGAGGGGGACCTTGGCGTCTGGCGTGACGTGATGGCTCGTTCGCTCGTCGCCGCGGATGTCGAACCCGGTCACGTTGTCCAGAATGCCTACGGGTACGGGCTGTTCACCGGCGGACTCGGCTTCCACGACGGTGTCGAAGAACTCGGTGCGTGCGTCATTCCGGTCGGTGGGGGCAACACCGCCCGGCAGATTGACATGCTCCAGGATTTGGAGAGCGACGTTCTCGCCTGTACGCCCTCCTACTGTCTCTATCTCGCGGAGGCGGCCGAAGAACGCGGTATCGACCCGCGCGACCTCCCGCTCTCGACGGTCGTCATCGGCGCGGAACCGTTCACCGACCCGATGCGCGAGGAGATCGAGGAAGCACTCGACGTGACCGCCGTAGACGTGTACGGTCTCTCTGAGATAATCGGGCCGGGCGTCTCCATCGAGTGTGCCGAGGTACAGGAGGGCCTCCACGTCTGGGAAGACCACTTCTACCCCGAAATCGTCGACCCGGACACGGGCGAGGTGCTTCCGGAGGGCGAAGAAGGTGAACTCGTCCTCACGAGTTTGACGAAAGAGGCACTCCCGGTGCTGCGGTACCGAACCGGCGACATGACCTCGCTGAACTACGAGACGTGTGGCTGTGGGCGCACTGCGGTTCGGATGGACAACGTCACCGGGCGGACGGACGACTTGCTCATCGTTCGCGGCGTGAACGTCTATCCGAGCCAGATAGAGGAGGTGATGGTCGACTTGGAGAACGTCGCACCCCACTATCGCATCGACCTCTACCGGCGAGGCAACTTAGACCGCATAGAACTCACCGTCGAGTACCACGAGGATTACGAGGGCACCCACGACGAACTGGAAACGCGCATCCGAGCAGAGATCGAAGAGACGCTGGACGTGAAACCGGACGAAATCGAGGTGGTCGGTCCCGGTGTGGTCGAGCGAACCGAGGTCGGGAAGGTAAAGCGCGTGTTCGACCACCGGGAGTGACGGTTCACGTCGAGGGGCACCGACGTGGCGAATACGCCGAGGCGCGAACCGGCAACCGGGATTAGAGCCACCCACCGAGGAGCGAATCTCGTTTGTGCGGTCGTTCGACGGTGACGACGGTGTTGTGTGCTCCCGTTCGAACGTCGTCGGTGGTCGAACCGAACACGAACTCTTTGAGCCTGTTTTTCTGTGGCGCACCGATTACCGTCACGTCGTAGTAGCGGGACTGTTCGACAATGGTTTTGGCAACGTCGTCGGCTTCGAGCACCCACGTATCCACGTCGTCGAACTCGCCGAGTCGCTCGCGCCCGGCGGCGACGTACTCTTCGGCCTCGGCGCGGGCTCTGTCTCCAGCGTCTTCGGTCACGACGTGGAGGAGTTCGACCCACGCCTCGTGTGCGTTGGCCACCTTTCGAGCCACGTCGACCGCCAGTCCCGAGTGGGAACCACCGGCGATGGGAACGAGCAGCGAAGAGACGGTAGACGACGTGTGGTTTCCACCGACGGTGATGACGTCACAGTCGACGCTCCCGACGATGCGCATGGTAGCGTCTCGTCTGAACGGAGTGTTCGGGGTGGAATCGTCGAGAACGATAGCCCCAGCCGAAAACTGCTTGCTTGCCTCCCGAACGACAGCGGAGAACGTCCGCCCCGTTCGGACCGTACTCCGTGCCTCGACTTTCGTCGACGGGTCGAGCGACGTTTGCAAGAGTTGCTGTGCGACGGTTCGATGTTCGTCCAGCACCTCTTCAGAGTGGTCGATAGCCACTCCGGACGGTCGGACGACGGCGTTAACGAGAATCAAGTCACCATCCATCTCGTTCGCGAGGCTCGCGGCGAAGTTTATCACCCGGTCGTCGGCCGTTCCGTCCGAGAGTGGAAGGACGACGTTTCGCCGGGTGATCTGACTGTCCCCCGTGTACAGGAACGACGGAGTCCACGGTGTGGGACTTACGTTCATACTCCACGACTCTTACTGATAGGCCATAAATCGCAGGGTCTACTCTCATATTTCTGAATATAGTATAGGAGAGAGGTGGAAAATTCACAAAGAATACGAAGTCGGTGTCGACGTCGGGGTGCCGGCGGTGGTAACCCGTGACGCCAGTTCGTCGGTCAGTCGGACACTTCGACGGCACCGAACGCCGCGAATCCGGTCACGACGAGATCGATTTCGCCGTGTCGTTTCTCACTGCGCGCGCGTTCGTCACCGGCACCGCCGAACACCGGGAGCACGTCGACATCGACGTTCCACTCGCGCGGGACGACGACGTCGACGACGCCGAACAGGGCGTTCGCGGTTACGTGGACGGGACGGTTTTCGAGCGTCGCGTCTCGGAGGTCGAGTTCGACCCCGCCGAACAACGCGGTCAGGTCACCGCCGACGAACGGTCGAGCGGTCACTCGCTGGTCGCGGCCGCCGAAGATAGCGAGCGTGCTGACGTACTCGCCTTCGACTCTCTCGACCCGGTTTTGCATCCGACCGAGGATGACCGACAGACCGAAGACGATGAGCAGGATGGGCCAGAACTGTACGACGTCCGCTCCGGCCACGACGTCGAGGGCTACGAGTTGCCACGCGCCTGCGATGGCGATGACGACGAGGGGGCCGGCGACGTTGTGGAATCTACTGGTGACGAGCGCGTAGAGGCCTACGAGGACGAACAGCGTCGGAACGTAGTCGAGTAGCATCGTCGTATCGGCCACCCCTATCGTGTCGAGAAGTAACAGGATGCCGAGCAGGACGATCTGCGTTCATCGTCGTCTCGCACGATGAACAGACGTACAGACCGCGCTCCACACGGTTGCTGTCACGAATCTGCCCGCAACACGAACACGTCTTGCTCGTGTTCTCCTCATCTACGCGGTCAACGAGGATACCGTGTTCTTCGGCCTTGTATTCAAGCAGATTCGTGAAGCGGTTGAACTCCCAGCCGTGGAGTTTCTTGTTCCCCGATGCACTCCAATTCCGAGACTCTCCATCGTCGTCCTCTCGAATGTCGCTGAGGTCGCCAACCGCGATCTTCTCCACCCCTTCTTTGACACACCGTTGCACGATGTGTTTCGAGAGGGTGTGGAGAAAGTGGTCTTTACGTCGGGAGAGCTTCCGACGAGCCTTCAACGCCTGCTTCGACGGGCCGTTCTCGCCTTCGGTCTGGTACTCCTCGCGGGTGAAGTAATGCTTGTCTTCTTTCAGCACGTTCCCCGGATACAGCTCACCTGCGCCATCTTTGTAGTCGATGGCGAGGTAGTTGCTGATGCCGAGGTCGATACCCACCGTCTTGTCGCCGGGCGCGTCCCCAACAGGAATTTCTTTCTTGCAGACGAAGTGGAGTTCCTACCGGTCGCCGTTCCAGACGGTACGTACTTGCTGGATGTTTTCGACTTGTACGTCGGGGGGGTTTCGTACTCCGCGAGGATGAAGTCTGACCGTGACTCTTTCAGGTTGAAGCCTTTCGAGAGGCGAAGTTGACCGTGTTTCTCGTCGTGTTTGATTCCCTTTTGTTTCCACGTGACGGTGGAACGCGGGTGTCGGTCGCCACGTTTCCGGTAGCCGGGTGGGTTGTTGCCGTCATCGGAGTTGTACCAGCCGGTGAACGCTTCAGCAAGTTCTTCGAGAACTCGCTGACTTGACTGAGAATGCAGGTCACTGTAGCGTTCGTGGGCTTTCAACTCCGATTTCAGTTCGCCGTCATCGGGGATTTCGCCATCACCATCCCACCGTTGTTGGATGTAGTAGCGGCCGACGTTCCACAGTTTCGAGGCGGAGAACCCGCACTGGTCGAGGTCGATGAACCTGACTGTGGTTCGTAATTTTGGCGACGTATGTGCGGGTTGTCTCCAGCATCGGACTGTGTTCATAACACATTATGAGACAGAGATAATTAATGGCTGGGTTTGGCGTGGAATATCCGACCCTGTCGGTATCGGTGGAATGTGTCACTCAGTAGCGGCGCGTATCCACGGCCTAAAGGCCGTGGTATTGCGCCTATTCAGCGTATAAGGTCCTGAGATAGCACTTGTCAAGGTTTGTACACGCGACCGCGGAAGATGGCGACTCGCTCGTCGTCGGCGGTCACGTCTACCCGGTACGACGCAGTGCTCCGACTCTCGTGTTCCCGTTCTGCGACTGCGACGAGCGTCTCGTCGACGTCCGCCGCCGCCAGATACGAGACGTTCGTCTCCAGCGCGAGCGCCGTCTCACCCTCCGAATTGGACGCCGCCGCGAACGCCGCGTCCGCCAACGAGTAGACGGCCCCGCCGTGGGGCGTCCCGTGGAAGTTCAGCAGGTCCTCGGAGACGTCGAGTTCGGTTCGCGCACTGCCCGGCCCGAGGTCCGTGAGTTCGATTCCGAGCGTCGCACAGAAGGGGTCGGCGGCGATTTTCTCGCGTCGGTCGTCTGGGATATCAGCCATAAATCGGGTCTGTGCAGTAGTTACTTATATTCTACCCGAGTGGGTTTTCGTATGCCGTACAGCTACGAACCCCACTACTTCGAGGACTTCGAGGAGGGACAGACGTTCGAGAGCGTCGGTCGAACCGTCACCGAGTACGACTTCGTGATGCACTCGGCGTTCACGGGCGACTGGACGGAACTCCACACGAACAAACACTACGCCGAAGACGAGTACTTCGGCGAACGCGTCGCCCACGGCCCGATGACGTTCTCGCTCGCCACCGGGTTCGTCTACCGGTGTGGATTCCTAGAGCGCACCGTCCTCGCGTTCCTCGGTATGAACTACATGGACATTCCCGCGCCCGTCTACATGGACGACTCAATCTCGCTCGACATGGAGGTCACCGAGACGAAAGAACTCTCCAGTCGCGAGGACTCCGGCCTCGTCGTCATCGACACCACGATGACCAACCAGGAGGACACCGTCGTCTTCGAGGGCGACATGAAGTTCCTCATCAAGCGCCGCGAGTGAACGGTCGAACCCGGACATTTCGGGTCAGAAATCGATAGATGCGTTTTTGACCGCTTCGAGCCCTCTATCGACGTGAGCATACTCCTCCTGCTGTTTGGTACGTTCGCTCACGTCGAGTCACTCTCATCGAACGGATTATACGGCTGGGTGGGGCACAACGAATGAACTACACCGGACCTCACAACCGAAAATAGAACGTCGAATCGTGACGGTTTTTGGCTCAGGTGATCATCGTATCTCTACGCTGTCCACGTAGAAGCGCTCCCCACATCCGAGATACGCATCGTAACCGACCCCACCGTCCACCCACGCCAAATCGGTCGCCGAGACGCGAGCGATACGATTTCCGCCCCCATCGCGGAGCGTCACCATGTGGTCGCCGTTCGCACTCCAGTCTACGACGAGTTCGTACCACGAACCCTGCGAGAGGGTGTATCCCGTCGAATCCGAGTCAAGTCGATAGGCCGTTTCGTCCTTGTACCGGAACAGAATGAGGTCGTTGTTGGCGATATCGACGCGGACGAAATATCGGTTGTCCGGCCCCTGTACACCGTACGAAAGGTTGCTGTCCTTCGCTCCGCCGTCGCCGCGAATCCAGTAGCTAAACGAGTTCCCTGCCTTCGGATACGTCGGTAGACCCGATGTGCTTACCAGTTCCGTGTTCGTCCCGGCGATTTCGAGGGCGTTCGTTCCCCCTTTTGTCGGCGACGAAACGATGCTCGCCCCCGATTCGCCGCGGTCGAACGTGTACTCCGTGAGAGTGCCATCCTCGAATCCATCGACCACCGTCGTCGGAGAGTACGAACACGATGGCGGCGAACATGACGCGCCGGTTTCGTTACGCCGACGAACGACGTTGCTGGAGTTATCGAGTACGATGCGGTCTCCGGTTACGTCGAACGAACTGTCCACGACGCGACTTCCATCGCAGTACTGTAGCAAGATTCCGTCGCGACCGGAGCCGGTCTGCTCGATACAGCAGGATTTAAACACCGAGTCCGGACGACCGTAGGCACGGAGCGCGGCGCTTCCGGGATACCCGCCTGACGTGTGCGAGGCATTTCCGGTCACTTGTACGTTTACACACCGAACTGGTGCCGGAGCCGTGTCCGGTTGCACAGCATACATCGCCGCCGTCTCGTCGGTGTCGACTCGAATCCGAGCGTCGCATATTTGGTGTGTTCCGCCTCCGACGATGACGATGCCGCCGTCGCTAACCGTATCCGCGGTGAGGTTCACCTCGCAGTTCGCAACCGTGGTATCGCGTGCGAACAGCCAGATTCCCCGCATGTTCGTGGGAAACGAGTCGTCGGAGTGGGGCGTGTCCACGGTTACACAACAGTCCCGGACCTCGCTTCCCGCGCCGGCGAGGCGGACGTTCGAGATGTTGTTGTTCTGGTAGCATCCGCCGATAACACGGACGGGTCCGGTACTTTTGCTCGACTGATAGAGACCGTTGTTCGGAAACCCCTCCAGGTGACAGTTCCGGAACTTCAATTCGCCCGTCGTGTTCATCTCGACGAAGGTTCCGACGGCTCCGCTCCCGTCGGGCGCACCGTCGGGCGCGCGGAGGTTCTTCACGAGCCCGCGTCCGGACGGCGTTCGGACACCGAACAAAAACGGCCCTCGCGAACCGTCGTGACTCCCGCGATGGAGAACGTCCCGGACGAGCAGTCCGTCGTCGACGATGAGTTGCATTCTCGGCGCTTCCGAAGCGCCGCCGACATCGTGTCTCAGGCCCTCGTAGAGGAGGTTGGACGAATCTTTTCCGCCGAGTGATAGCCACATCGCACCGGAACTCGGCGTAACGTCATCTGCCGTATCGAGAACGATGGTCGCACCCGGGTCGATGCCGACCATGCCGAAATCGTGAAGTCCATTACCGAAGTCGAACGTGAAGTCGGTGACGAGGAACTCGCCCTGTGGGAACTCCAGTTTCGTATTGTTCTGGATGTTGTCCTCGAGGATATCGTCGATCGGTTCTCCACCTGTCGGGTCCATTCCGAGGTCGTCAACGACGTTGTATACGGTATCGAACTGGAAATCGTCAGTCGTCACGGTTTGGGAAGTTACATCGTCACCGGATTGCGCGCCGGTCGCCGTCGATGCGGCACCGCCAAGTGTTGCACCAGATATCAGCGACCCGCTTGCCAGTTTCAGATACGACCGCCGACCGACCGTAGGGGCCTCGGAAATTGATTTATCAGTGGGATTCGGCATAATAACCACCTTCGACGATTTTATTTATAAAATTAGTTCATATATAATTTATTAAAATTATATTTCACAAATGTAGAGCAGCTGAAGGACGTGAGGTCGTGTTGCCTATCTTTTTAATGACGATGCGAGAACGGTCACGTATGCCAATCGACATCCTCGCAGACGAAGACGAACCGCGAATCATCGACACCCACGCCCACCAGCCGACGAAGGAGTTCCTGGAGGACGCCGGCGGGCAGATGATGGAGGACGCCGCGAACAAGTTCGGCGCGAAAATGGAGACGGACACCTACGACTCGCTCGTCTCCGAGTACCACGAAGCCGGAATCGGCAAGACGGTGTTGCTCGGGTGGGACGCCGAGACAAACACCGGAAATCCCCCCGTGCCGAACGACTACGTCGCCGAGATACGCGACGAGTATTCGGATTTCTTCGTCGGGTTCGGGAGCGTCGACCCGCTGAAAGACGACTGCGTCGAGGAGGCAGAGCGCGTCGTCGAAGACCTCGACCTCTCCGGGTTCAAGTTCCAGCAGATCGCACAGGGATTCGACCCGAGCGCCCCCGAACACGAGGAACTGTTCTCGACCATCGAAGACCTCGGGGTTCCGGTCGTCTTCCACGGCGGCAACTCCACGCTCGGTGCGGGCGCGCCCGGTGGCAGAGGGCTGAAAATAAAGTACGGCAATCCAATGCTCATCGACGACGTCGCCGCAGAACACCCAGACCTCCAGATTCTCATCGCACACCCCGCCTTCCCGTGGGAACAGGAGCAACTCGCCATCTGCCAGCAGAAGGGCAACGTTTACATGGACCTCTCGGGCTGGTTGCCGAAGTACATCGACGACCAGGTGCTCCACTACGCGCGAACCCTGTTGCAGGACAAGGTGATGTTCGGCACCGACTACCCGATGATTCGTCCGCAGAAGTGGCTGAACCAGTTCGAAGAACTCGACTTCCCCGAGGACGTCCAGCGTAAGATTCTGTGGGAGAACGCCGAAGGGTTCCTCGGGCTCTAACACCACGAAAGTTCACGACTGATACGTCTGCGGGCCACAACCCTCTTTCTTCGAGGCGGTAGAACACCACTCGTGATGCAACACGCGTCCGAACAGTGGGAGTACCACACCATCAGGCCGCCCAGGGGGGCGACGAAGAAGGAGTCTATCGACCCCGTCAGCGACCTGAACGACCTCGGGGAAGACGGGTGGGAACTGGTCGAGACCATCGAATACGTCGGGGGTGGAACGAAATATCTCGTCTTCAAGCGACCGGCACGCTCGGGTGACGACGCAGAATGAGTGACAACGAGATAAGTACCGCGAACACGATGCGCGAACGGGCGGGAGAGAGCCGCGTAAAGCTGTGGCTCGTCCTCGGTGCGCGACGTCTCGTGGTGACGGGGGCTATCGCGTTCATCTTCTTCGTCTCGTTCGTCGTCGCCGGGACGTTCCTCTACCCGCCGCTGAAATCCGAAATCGCACGGACGGACACCATCGAGACGCTGTTCTCGACGATGATTGGCGGGATAATCACCGGGACGACGCTGGTCGTCACCATCAGTCAACTCGTCATCTCCCAGGAGAACGGCCCGCTCGGTGACCAACGCCAGCGGATGAGTGAAGCGATGGACTTTCGCAACTTCGTCGGGGAGATGCTCGGACACACGACGCCCTCCGACCCGTCGACGTTTCTCCGAAAGATAATCGACACGACGGAGAGTCGAGCGACAGCGCTCCGGAACTCGGTCAGCGAGGGCGGAAACGAAGAGTTGTGTGCGGAACTGGACGAGTTCATCGACAGTCTGACCGGCAACGCGGAGACGGTCAAAGACGAACTCGACGGCGCGAAGTTCGGCACGTTCGACGTGCTGTTCGCGGCGCTCGATTTCAACTACTCGTGGAAGATTTTCCACGTCGAACGGATGCGAGACGACTACGCCGACGACCTCACGGACGAACAGTACCGGTTGTTCGAGCAGTTGAAGACGTCGCTGTCGATGTTCGGGCCTGCACGCGAACACATCAAGACCCTCTACTTCCAGTGGGCGCTCATCGACCTCTCACAGATGATTCTCTACGCGGCGATTCCGGCACTGTTCGTGGCCGGGGGCATGCTCGCGTTCGTCGGAAGCGGAACGTTCGACGGCACGACGTTCGGCTTCACCAACATCCTCCTGGTCGTCAGCGGGGCGTTTACCATCACGCTCGTCCCGTTCTTACTACTCGTCGCGTACATCCTGCGTATCGCCACGGTCGCGAAACGAACGCTCGCCATCGGGCCGCTGATTCTCAGGGACTCACAACGATGACGGGGGACGAACCAACGGAGGGAGGCGAGCGAACCGAACGCGACGGGCGAGCCGAAACCGACCAGACGGCGCTCTCCCGGCGGTCCCTCCTCGGAGCATCGGTCGGTGCCAGTGTCGCAGGACTCAGTGGTTGTGTCACGCTCAGTCCGACCGTGAGCGTGTCGGGACTGTCCGGTTCGTCCGTCTTCGAGCGCGTCTCGGTCAGCGAACCGTGGGCGAGTGGACGGGTGTCGGCGAAAGTCAGTCTCACCCCGACGGCGACCACGGAACTCGGCGTCCGTGGGCTGACGGTCGTTCATTCGGACGGCTCGGAGTTCGATACGGCCTCGGTTCAGAGCGGACAGACGAAAAAGAAGCTATTTCTTCCCGTGGGGAAGTCGACGCTCACCGCTGTCGACTTCGACGGCGAGACGGTCGATAGCGTCACAGTCACCGTCGGCGGTAGAAAACTCTTCTGAGACGTGTACCCCGGCTCTCCGCGAGCGAGAGGATTATACGAAATCGAGGAGAATACCTGACCCTTTAGGGTCAGGATGAATCCGACACTACTCTACACCAACCACCGTTCGATTGCCCGGCCGGATATTCCATGCTCTAACCCAAATTTTTACAATACGACGCTCCATAATCCGTTATGGAGACGTTTCACGAATGCACATCCATCGTACTTACCGGGCGAAAATCCGCTCCACTTGACTGTGGTCACGGATTTTCGCCCGGCACGGATGGAGTGCATCGAAACTGTGGAACGTCGCAAACTATCACTCCCGCCAAATGTGGGATGACACGGGCGAGATTCCCGATGATTCTGATTTGAAACGCGAGTTGAAGACCCATCCAAAATACAAAGGACTCCATTCGCAGTCCAGTCAGCGCATTCTGGAGGAACTCGCTGAAGCCTTCAACTCGTGGTACGGCAAACGCAAGAACGACTCTCGTGCAAATCTGCCCGGCTACCGCAAACGCAATTACTACGACGACGATGGAAACCGCGTCCACGAAGAACACCCGCGTTCGACCGTGACGTGGAAACAGAAAGGTATCCGTCACGACACCAAGCACAACCGAGTGAGACTCTCGAAAGGTGCGAACCACAAAGACCACCCGCGAGACTGGGACTACATCCTTGTTGAATACGAAACTCGCTCCGGTGTCACGGTCGAGAACCTGCAACAAGTCCGTGCAGTCTACGACAAGGCGAATGGTCGCTGGGAACTACATCTCGTGTGCAAACACGAAGTCGAGACGCCCGACTCCCCCGGTACTGAGACGGCTGGCATCGACCTCGGCATCTGTAACTTCGCGGCGGTTGCGTACAGCACCGAGGAAGCCGACTTGTATCCCGGCAACCGCCTAAAACAGGACGGCTACTACTTCCCGAAAGAAATAGCCGAATGCGACGAATCAGGCGGGTCTGAGGCCACCAGACTTCACCGCAAATGGTCGGAGCGCCGCGCACACTTCTTCCACAGCCTCGCCAAACACATCGTAGAGAAGTGTATCAAGCGTGGCGTGGGGCGTATTAACATCGGGAAGCTCGCTGGTGTCCGTGAGGATGAGAACGGCGACTCGAAGAACCGGGGTCGCCACGGAAACCTCGACTTGCACGGCTGGGCGTTCGACCGCTTCACCAAAAATCTCACGTATAAGGCGAAAGTCGAAGGAATTGAAGTCGTAGACGTTTCAGAGCGCGACACGAGTAAGACGTGTTGCGTCTGCGGTAGAGAAGACGACAGTCAGCGCATTGAACGCGGTCTGTACGTATGCGAAGAGTGTGACGCGGCGTTCAACGCGGACGTGAACGGGGCGGAGAACATCCGCCTCAACATCAACGAAGCAGAAAGTAACTCCAAGTCCTCGACCGATTTGGTTGGGGATAGGAGTACCGGCTGGTTGGCACAGCCCGGAGTCTACCTTCATGACTTGTCTCACGGATTCTCACCGAGGGACCAAGTGGTAGACTGCAAACCCTAATATCCCAACGCTCGGGATTCCCGCGTCTTCAGGCGCGAGAGGATGTCAACCAAGTCGTCGTCGGTGAAGCCGCGAGAGACGACTCCTCGATTTCGACCTGCGGTATCGGCGATACTGATAGACGATACCTGACCCGACGAGGAGGAGCCAGACGGCGGGGTTCGTCCCGAGAGACGTCCACACGTCCGACTGGAAGACCGGGAGCAAACCGCTCCAGTGGCGCACGAGTCGTTGCAGTATGCTCGCGCCAAGGAAACTCGTTCCGACCGCCAAGAACGGGAGGTAGAACTGCCAGACCAGGATTCCAACGATTCCGCCGACGACGACCGACCCGAAGACGGGAGTGAGGGCTCCGGAACCGAGTGACAGCGAGGACACCGAGTGGAGGAGGTCGGTGTTGCCAAGCATCGAGTACGCGACGGCTGACGAGACGGCGAAACTGAGCGCGACGATGGCGAATCGCTGCGTGGAGTGAGCGATGCGACTCCCGACGAGACTGCCGACGAGGGCACCGACCAGTGAAATCAGTATCACGTCGGGTGCGGAGATACCGGCTGCTGGCGCGACGAGCGTCCGTCCGACGAAACTTCCCAACAGGGCACCGCCGAGTCCGCCGATCAACGACGTGAGTCGCGTGACGACGGAGTAGCCGAAGTACGTGAACGCGAGGCCGAGCCCCGTCGCCAGTACCGCGACCGCCGTCGTGAGAGAATCTACTACCATCGGATTCGTATCTCACAAACTCGCGTTCGATTCCATTAAATGACGTGGTAGAATTTCACCCGTAGAGGCACAGTTCATCGAATCGAGAGCTGGATTCCGATTCGGGTTTCGACGAACGAGCGAGTATCAGGACTCCGATGATTCGCCCGTCGGATTCTCGTCGAGCCACGTCTCTAGTTCCTCCCGGTAGGCCTCCCACTCTGAGAGCAGTCGGTCGTACTCCTCACGGGCCGAGTCAGCCCCTTCGTAACTGGCGAGCGATTTCAGTCGGTTTTTCATCCCTTTCAGACAGGCATCGGTTTCGTCGTACCAGTCGTAGCCACACTGAACCATAGCGTCGTGATACACCGTCCAGAAGCCGATTCCCGGCAGATTTTCGTCGGTTCGCTCAGCGACGGCAGGTAGTTCCTCCTCGAACTCGCGGAGATACGAGAGTGCGAACCGCGCCGTGAGTGGCTTCAGTCGATACTCCCACTCGCCGCCGACTTCGCCTTTCGCGTCCATCTGCTGTTCGAGGAGGCTTTCGTACCCCTCCTCGGGTTCTTCGTATCGCCGGAGAGTCCACGATTCGAGTCCGTCGAATCGATTCCAGTGGTCACTTTCGCTTTCGACCAGCGCGTCCGGGTCGCCTTCGAAGATAATTCGAACCAGTCCGCAATCAGGGCCCGAATCGTACTCCGCGAACTGGCGATACGCCCAATACCAGCCCGTCTCCCAGAAATCACTGGTTTCGAAGCGATGCCAGGCATCCGGGAGATACTTCCGAACGAACCGTTCTTCGTCGGCGGGCGATTCGAGCCGAAATTCGACATCTGCACCTGCCATGTTCGGTGTGCCGGGCGAGAGAAATATATCGTTTCCGCGAACGTTGTTTCTGTAGTCGAGCTAACCAGTTCCAGAAAGTATGTCACGGAGACTGCGTGACGGCTACGCATGCATCCCGAATCACCTGCGATGGACGAGGAAATCGCGGAATCCGCGGTAGACGCACTCGGAACCCTCGCGAGCGAACACCGCATCGCAATTCTCCGCGAACTGGCGACAGCGGACGAACCCCTCGCATTCTCCGAACTGCGCCAGCGAGTAGGAATCCGGGACACGGGTCGGTTCAACTACCATCTCTCCGAACTCCGCGAGCGATTCGTCCGGGAAACCGACGGGAAGTACGAACTCGGTCACGCTGGCGAGCGCGTCGTACTCGCAACCGCCGACTTGGATGCAGATGGGGCCGTCGCGCTTGCCGAAGCAGGCACGGAGCGAAGCGACGAGTGTGCAGTTTGTGGCGAAGAAGACTGCAATCGCGTTATCCACGTCCATCTGTCGGGAGTGTAAAATAATTTATCCGTCATTTCGTAGAGCGACATGCGATGTATGGATTCGAGATTCGACTACGGACGACGACGAGCGAGTGTCAAAATATCGAATTGAGGCCTTTCGACACCGCGACTTGACTCCCCCGAATCACTCGAACTCGGGGTCCCGTCCCTCCAGGAACGCCGAGACACCTTCCGCGTGGGCGGGCATATCGTAGGCCTGCGATTGAATCATCGTCTCGTAGTCCAGCGCTTCACGCCAATCTTTGCCGAGATTCTCGTGGAGCGCTTGCTTGCCGAGCGCGATGGTTCGGGTCGGCTGTTCGGCCAACTGGTCGGTTAGCTCCGTCACTCGGATGTCGAGTTGTTCGTCCGGCACGACTTCGTTCACGATATCCAGTTCGGCAGCCTCGGCCGCCGAAATCAGTTCGCCCGTGAACGCGAGTTCCTTTGCCTTCCGCAGCCCCACGAGTCGCGGCAGGAGGAAGGTCCCGCCCATGTCGGGGATGAGACCGACGTTGATGAACGACGCCGCGAAGCGAGCCGATTCGGTGGCGTACGCGAAGTCCGACGCGGTCACGAGCGCCATCCCCGCGCCGACGGCGTCCCCGTTGACCTTCGCCACGACCGGAACCGGGGCAGACAGCACCTCGTGGACGACGCGCGAGAGCGTGTCGCGCACTCGCTCGTAGGCGTCGCGGACGTTCTCCTCGCGCTCGGCCATCGACTGGATGTCACCCCCCGCGCTGAACGCTTTGCCTTCGCCGGTCAACACGACCGCGTCGATGGATTTCGGGTCGCTGTCGGCGAGTATCTCGGCGAGTTCGCCCGCCGCCTCCGGCGTGAACGCGTTACGAACCTCGGGGCGGTCGAACGTCACCGTGCGGATTCCGTCGTCGTCGGAAACGTGCATACGAGAACTGGGTCACTGCACGTACATTTAATTACTCCCCACGTGCAGTCGGGGTATGGACATCGAAGCGTTCTTCGAGGGGATGCCCTTCGCAGACCTGCTCGGCGTGGAAGTGACCGAAGCCGCAGATGGACACGCCGAAGGGAGAGTCGAGATGCGCGAAGAGCTGTCGTGGAATCAGGACCGCCTCATGGCCCACGGCGGCGTCACGTTCACCCTCGCGGACACCGTCGGTGGCGCGGCGCTCGTCTCGCTCAACGACCAGCCCGTACCGACCATCGACATGCGCATCGACTACCTCAGTGCGGGCACGGGCGACCTCTACGCCGAGGCGGATGTGGTCAGAAACGGAAGCGACGTGGGAACCGTGGACGTGAGCGTCTACGACGAAGACGACGAGCACGTCGCGGACGCTCGCGGCGTCTACAAGACCGGATGAGACTGCACCGTCGCGGGCGTACCATCCTCGTGACCGTCCTCGGCGTCGGCCCCACCGGAATCGAAGAACTGGAGCCACCACGCCGGAGAAAGTCGAGGAACTCGCCGGCGTCGCGCTGGACGAGTTGACGTTCGCCGCGGAGACCATCGCCGAGGCCGACACCTGCATCTTCGGGTGGGCGATGGGGATGACCCAGCACGCTCACGGAACGCGAAACGTCCTCGCGCTCACGAACCTCGCACTGGTGACGGGGAACCTCGGCAAACCACGGGCCGGGCTGTCGCCCTTCCGCGGCCAGAACAACGTGCAAGGCGGTGGCGGCGACATGGGGCCTGCCCCGCACACGCTCCCGGGGTATCAGGACCTCTCCGACGACGACGTCCTCGACACGTTCGAGGCCGCGTGGGGCGTCCGCCCGCCGGACGAGGTCGGTCTCCGCCTGCCGGAACAGTACGACGCCATCCTCGACGGACACATCGAAGAGATGTTCATCATGGGCGAGAACCCCGTCCTCTCCGAACCCGACATCCGTGAGGCGGAACACGCCATCGAAGAACTCGACTTCCTCGTCGTACAGGACATCTTCCGCTCGGAGACGGCCGAGTTCGCCGACGTGGTGCTTCCGGCGGCCTCTGCCGCAGAAAAGAGCGGGACGTTCACGAACACGGAGCGTCGGGTACAACGTGTCCGGCCGGCCGTCTCGCCACCCGGCGAGGCGAGACCCGACCTGGACATCCTCTGTGCCCTCGCCGGTCGATTCGGCTTCGACTGGGAGTACGACGGCCCGGCCGACGTGATGGCCGAGATAAACGACCTCGTGCCCATCTACGGCGGCATCACGTACGACCGCCTCGAATCGACGCCGGAGGGTATCCAGTGGCCCTGCGAGGACGAAGACGACCCCGGAACGCCGTTCCTCTACGAAGACGAGTTCAACTTCGAGGACGGCAAGGCCCGGTTCGTCCCGGCGGACTACGCCGGACCAGTCGAACTGCCCGACGAGGAGTACCCGCTGATGCTCACCTCCGGACGGGTGCTCTACCACTGGCACACGGGAACGATGACCCGCCGGGTCGGGGTGCTGATGGACTACGTCCCCGAGAGCTTCGTCACCATCCATCCCGAGATGGCAGACCAACTCGGGGTGAGAGACGACGAGTACGTCCGCGTCGAATCACGACGAGGCGACATCGTGGTGAAGGCGGGCGTCGAAGAGACCTCCGACCCCGGCGTCGTCTTCATCCCGATGCACTTCGTCCACGGGGCGATAAACGAACTCACGCAACACGAACTCGACCCGACCTCCTACATCCCCGAGTACAAGGTCACGAGCGTCAGAATCGAGCCACTCGGTCCGGAACCCGGCGAGGAGCCACTTTCGGTCGAACCGCCGGCGGACGAGTTCGATAGCCGACCCGATGAGGAACGGGCGAGCGACAATTAGCGACCCCCGACCGGGGTGTCGTCGTCGACGACGTCGTCGAGTTCGAGACGTTCGAGCAGACTCCACGTCGGACGTCCCCGTTCGTCCCACCCTCGTCTCTCGTAATAGGTCGAAAGGAGACGCTCGAACTCCTCGGTGGCGAGTCGCGCGCCGTCGTGGGGACCACCGCGGAGCGGTTCGGTGAGGGCCGACGGAAGCGCGTCGTCCGCTCTCGTGAACCCCTCGCGGACGTTGAACAGGCGAGTCATCGTCCAGACTCGCTCGCCGACTCGCTCGTAGTCCGTCGGCGCGTACGCGGAGTCGAGCGACCGTAACCACCCCGTCCCGCGGTCCTCCCACAGCGCCTCGCCCGCGAAGTCGTCTACGACGAGACACCACAGCAGCGACCGCAGGTTCTGTTCCGCGACGACCGCTTTTGCGCGTCGTTCGTCGCTCCACTCGTCGGGGGCGACCACCTCTTCGAGCACCGGACGCGCCCGGCGGTGGCACGCGCCGCGGTCGCTGGTCGCGTACGCCAGCGCCATCGCAGGCGTGGCGCGCGGGTCGTACGTCGGCAAATCCATCGCTTTCACTGCGGGAACGATTCCGGCCCCACCGTACGTTTCGGCCGCCGAATCGACCCCCTCCGCGAGCGCGTCGCCGAGCGAAGACGACCGAAAGGCGATTTCCGAAAGCAGCGTGCGTGCCGTCTCGTCGTCGCCGAACGCAACGTCCCTGTCGAGTAGCCCCTCGTCTGCGGCACGTATCGTCCACGCGATTGCGTTTCCCGCGCTGATGACGTCCAGGCCGAGGCGGTCGCATCTCGAACCGAGGACCGCGACCGCGTCGAAATCGTCGATACCGAGTCCAGCACCGAGCGAAATCGGCGTCGCACCGCGCGGTACCGTCTCTCCCTCGCTACTCTCGACGCGGAATCCTCCCGTGACGGCATCGTTCGGACGTTCACGACCGGTCGCCCGCTCGCGAGCGGTTTCGACCCCCAGTTCGTCCGCCCCCTCGAACGACCCTTCCTGCCAGCCTCTGGTCGGGAGCACGCCGACTTCGTCGGCGAAATCGAGCGTTTCGAGCGTCTCGCTCGACGCCTGCCACCGGCCGACGTCGGTCGTGCGGTAGTGCTCACCGTCGCTCTCTCCCCTCGCCTCGGACGGCGGGTCACCGTCCGCGACGACGGCTTTGAGCCGTTTCGACCCCATGACCGCCCCCGCACCGCCGCGACCGGCGTGGTGGTCGCCGCCGTCGGAGCCGATGGTCGCGTATCGCACGAGTCGTTCACCGGCGGGGCCGACGCAAGCGACCGGTCGGTCGAACGCGTCACAGGTTTCGTCGATGGCCGCACCCCAGAGTTCGTCTGCGGCCTCAACCGTCGCGTCCCCCTCGGAGAGACGAACGACGACGGGGGAGGATGCGACGCCCGAAACGAGGACGCCGACGTGACGGCCGAGCGCGCCACCGAGATGGTCCGGGAACGAACCACCGGCGTACGAATCGAGGAACGTCCCCGTCAGCGGCGACTTGGTGACGACCGCGTACCGAGGTTCGCCCGGAACGACCGCGTTGAGCGGGCCGAGTACGAACAACAGGACGTTGTCGGCGTCGAAGGGGTCGGTCCCCGGGTCGAGTTCCTCGTAGAGATAGCGTGCCGCGAGTCCCTTCCCACCGACGAACTGGCGCAGCCACGCTGTAGGGACCGGCTCGCTCTCGACTCGCCGCGTCGAGAGGTCGACGCGGAGCAATCTGTCGGCAGCGTTCATTCGTCTGCAACTGAGTGCGCAAGCGGCAAAAACCCTCGCGGCCACAGCCTCTTAGCACCTCACTTCCTACTGTCGAGCCATGCCCGCAGGCGTCATACTGGCCGGTGGTCGCTCGACTCGGTTCGGAGCGGCTGACAAAGCCCTCGCCGACCTCGCCGGGGTTCCGATGCTCCGCCGAGTCGCCGATCGCATCGAACGCGTCGTGGACGAACTCGTCGTCAACTGTCGAGACGACCAGCGTGACGCCATCGAAGACGCGATGCAGGGGTATCCGCGTCCGGTACGGTTCGCAATCGACGCCGACCCCGACCAGGGGCCGATGGCTGGAATGCGAACCGGGCTCGCGACCTGCGACTCGGAGTACGCCTTCGTCGTCGCCTGTGACATGCCCTTCGTCGAGCCGTCGCTCGTGAAATTCCTCGTCGACAGTGCCGCGGGACACGAAGCCGCAGTCCCGCAGCTAGAGGATGGGTGGTTCCAGACGACCCACGCCGTGTATCAGACGGAGCCGATGGTCGACGCCTGTACCGCTGCGCTTGAGCGCGGCGAACGGCGAGTCGTCAAACCGCTGTTCGAACTCGACTACGTCGTACTCGAAGAGCGGGAACTGCGAGAACACGGGTCGCTGCGTTCGTTCGAGAACGTCAACACCCGCGAGGAGTTCGCGGCGGCCGTCGAACGACTCGACGCACCCTGACCCTTATCAGTGAAGACGCGGCCACCACCGGTATGCGCTGACCGACGCCGTGGAGCGTCACGTGAGAGTACGGCACACCACTTCACGTCGCTTCGACCGTTCGTCTCACACCGCTGCCGTCTGCTCGCCACCCGTCTGGGACCCCGTTCGCTCGTCCCCCGTTCGCACGGGCCGTCTCATTCGACGACACGCACGACCGGCTCGGCCGCCGTCATCTGCGTGAGCACGACACGGGGAACGTCCGCCCGTGCCAGCACCGCCGCTGCAATCTCTCGACCGGTCGCTTCCAATCGGTCGTCGTCTACCATGTTCACGAGCGGAATCGCGGTCGCTCCGTCGGGAACGTCTTTCATCCCTCCCTGCTCGCTCGCGAGCACTCTGGCCACGTCCTCCGACCGTATCGTCTCTCCTTCCTCGCGGTCGGTGATGGCGGCGACGCGGGCAGGTCGATGGACGAACTCCGCCGTCAGCGGTTTTCCCACCGCTCGCGCGCTCGCCACCGGAACGACGACGTCCGCAGACTGGGGGATTTGCGGTTCGCGTTCGCTCGGTCCCTTCAGCAGCCGCGTCCGTGCCCCGTCGGCTTTCACGAGTATCGCGTCGGCGTCGGCGGTCGCGAGCGACGCGACGGTTTCCGGGTCGTACCCTCGATAGCGGTCGGAACGCTCCCGTTCGGGAACGAGTCCGACGGGCCACTCCGTGACCGTTTCGAGCACGTCCGCAGGAGCGTCGGTGACGAACACCTCTGTCACGTGCTCGTCGAAGATGGGGATTCGCACCGTCGCGGTGACGACGGCCCGGTCGATGCGGTTCGCGAGGGTGTACAGCGTCGATTTCTTCCCACCCGCACCGACGACACACAGCAGACCGGCGTCGGCAGCAAGCGCCTCCACGAGATTCATGTGTCGAAGTTCGAGTGTGGGTTATTTCGTCTTGCTGGTAGCCGAAACGGGAGTGTCGTCCAGTGTGAGGAGGGGAGGAGGGGTATCGACACGAGCAACAGAAATTCGGTCACGTACCCCAACAGTGCCACGCCGTCGGGAAGGTGTCGTGCCTGCGCGACGACCAGATAACCGAACAGCAAAAGTGTGAGTTCTATCTGTCTGTTAGGAGAGAATCCCGCCGTTTACGGCGGGAGTGAATCCGACAACTCCTCCAGAGTCCACCGCCGATGGCAGGCCGGATATTCAGCGTAAATCTGTATCATTAAGTAG
>NZ_JBPEHH010000028.1:0-56281 GCF_054177595.1 Haladaptatus ordinarius
AACATCGTCAGCTGCGTCTTCGAGTGTTGCACCCTTGTACAGTCGTTTGATAAAGGTGAGCCGCCTGCTCACCTTCTCGTCGTCAGTCTGTGTGAGCAAGCGGTCGAGATCGTCCTCACCCAGGTGTCGGACGATCTCTTTCTCCCGTCCAGTCATTACCTTCCCTACTCAGAGTCCACCTAAATCTTCTGTGAAGCACTACGGGCTGAATCTTCGGGTCGAGTCTCGGGTTCCTCTCCGCTGGTCTCTGGTTTTCGATAGACCCGTGGCTCCGTGAGTTGCGCTATAAAAATTCTGTCTCGTGTACCCCTACCCGAGACGATTAAACGATTTCCGGGAGAGGTTAAATGCTTTCTGCAATAAGTAGAAAACTCCACAGTTTGGGAAGTTGCGAGAGTCCACGGCGTTGTCGATAAAATCGGTCGTCCTCCTGGCCAGCGGTGGCGCGTCGCGTAGAAAAACGCTTTTCCTCTGCCCCGACGCGCTCTCAGACATGAAGGTAGGCGTACTCGGAGCCGGCACCATGGGACACGGAATCGCACAGGTCACGGCAATGGCGGGCCACGACGTGACGCTCCGCGACATCGAAGCGGAGTTCGTCGAGAACGGCATCGAGAGCATCGAATCGAACCTGCAAGGTGGCGTCGAACGCGACAAAGTCACCGAGGAAACGAAGGATACGACCCTCGACCGAATCTCGGGCACGACCGACCTCGAAACCGCGGTCGGTGACGTAGCGCTAGTGGTCGAGGCGGTACCGGAGGAGATGGACATCAAACGACAGACGTTCGAGGACGTCGAAGCACTCGTCACCGACGACACCGTCATCGCCTCAAACACCTCGTCGCTCTCGCTGACCGAAATCGCCAGCGTACTCGACGACCCGACCCGAGCGGTCGGCCTCCACTTTTTCAACCCGGTTCACATCATGAAACTCGTGGAGGTCGTCGTCCCCGAACAGGCAGACCGAGAGACGATCGAATTCGCGACCGAGTTCGTCGAAGACATCGACAAAGTGGCGGTCGAAGTGCGCGACTCGCCGGGATTCGCGTCGTCGCGCCTCGGGGTCGCGCTCGGGGTTGAAGCGATTCGGATGCTCCAGGAGGGCGTCGCGAGTCCACGCGACATCGACGCCGCGATGGAACTCGGCTACAATCACCCGATGGGTCCCATCGAACTCGGTGACGTCGTCGGACTGGACGTTCGCCTCGACATCCTCGAACACCTCCGCGAGGAACTGGGCGAACGATTCCGTCCGCCTCAGATTCTGCGCCAGAAGGTGCGCGCCGGCAAACTCGGCAAGAAGACCGGCGAGGGGTTCTACGTCTGGGAGGACGGCGAAATCGTGGGCGTCTCTGGCGGAAACAAGACGGCTCGTCAGTCGGAGTCTGACGGCGTTTCGGGCGACGATTCCGGAAACGGAGGTGACGAAAGATGAGCGACGGGACGCCAGACACCGACCAACCGCCGGAAGACGAAACGCCCGGCAGTCCCGAACAGGTCGCCAGCGAATGCGAGACGGTCGACGTGAGCGTCGAGGAGTACGTCGCCACGGTAACACTGAACCGCCCCGACGCCCGAAACGCGCTGAACGCCCAACTGCGTGCCGAACTGAAAGACGTACTCGATGCAGTAGAAGCGTCGTCGGACGTGCGCGTGGTCGTTCTCACGGGCGCAGACGAGGCGAAGGCGTTCGTCGCCGGTGCCGACGTGAAAGAACTCAGAGAACGCGACGCGATAGAACAGCGCGAGGCCAGCAAGCGCCCGCGAGTGTACGAGTACGTAGACGACCTCGAAAAACCGGTCGTCGGCGCGCTCAACGGCCACGCGCTCGGCGGCGGGTGCGAACTCGCGCAGGCGTGTGACGTTCGCATCGCGCACGAACGCGCGAAGCTCGGCCAACCGGAAATCAATCTCGGCATCATGCCCGGCGGCGGCGGCACGCAACGGCTTCCCAAACTGGTCGGTGAGGGTCAGGCCATGCGACTCGTCCTCTCCGGCGAAATCATCGACGCCGAGGAGGCCCACGACATCGGTCTCGTGGACGAGGTGTGCTCGGACGAGACGTTCCACGACCGGGTCTACGAACTCGCCGGTCAGATGGCGGAGAAGAGTCCGAAAGCGCTCGAACTGGCGAAGAAAGCCGTCAAAGCGTCCAGTCGGATGGAACTCGAAGCGGGTATCGAGTACGAGGCGGAACTGTTCGCGTTGCTGTTCGCGTCCGACGACAAGAACGAAGGAATCGACGCCTTCCTCGAAGACCGAGAACCGACGTGGGAAGAGCGGTAACACCCGTCGCTGGAATTGTCGAAATCCCGCGGTCGTGAGGTTCGGACCGTTCAGTTCGTGCGGAGTCGGTCGGCCTCGTTTCGAAACGAGGTGAACGTGTCTTTCCCCCACGACACCGCCGCCGGGGTGTCGTTGACGAGGAGTCCACGTAGTTCGCCTCGGTCGTCGTACACGACGACACAGACGCTATCCTCGTCGCCTTCGACCAGAATGAGACCGTACGGGAGCGTCTCGCTCGTCTCCCACACGGAGAGACCCCCCGAGCCTATCGCCGCTCGTAGCTTGTCGCCGTAGTCGGTGACGAGATACTGGACGACCGGGCGTTCGAGTACGAGTTCTGCGTTCAGGTCACCGACGACCGCCTGGTCGTGAAACAACTCCACGTACTGTGGCAGCGCAACCGGCGATAGGCCGCGTGTCACGTCCGCCTCCGAGACCATCTCTTCGACGAACTGAATCGGATGGTTCGGCGCGTATCGCTCCGGGAGAACGACCCTCGCGTCGGAGACGACTGCCATCGGAAGCTCACAGTCGGCTGGAAGGGTCGAGAGCAGTTGCCGAGTGTAGCACACGTCTTCGACGCGCCCGCGGAATGCACCGAACTCGGATTCGAGCAATCGACCCGCGAGCGTCAGGTCGAGTCCGGCGTCAGTCCGCTCGACGAGACCGTACTCTCGCAACTCCCGTACCGCTTTGTACACAGTTGAACGAGAGACGCCAAGTTCCTCACGGAGGTCGCGTTTCGATATTGGCTCAGACGAGAGTGCGGTGAGAAACTCGCCCCGTTTCACCACCGTCGTCAGTAGGTCGTCCGGGCTGTCCCCCTTCTCGGTCATGTCTCACGAGGGTCTTGTCTCCCCTCCTGTATAAACATACCTTAAGTGGCCACAAGATTTATTACTTCCATCCTAACACGTGAATCACGTTCTCGTTCGGTGGATGATCTTCCCGGTTCGAACGCTGTGTGATTAACTAAAGTAATAGTCTCTCGGTTTCACGTTTACTATGTCCGAACCAAAGATTCGGACTGTGGTCTCCGTTACGCTATGGCCCAACGCTCTCCGCTCGAACAATGCACTCTCACCCAGGTCGAACTTCGATTACGATGCGAGACCGTACGTGGAGAGACCTCACACTCCCGTGTTCACTCACTGCGGCACTCAACGTGGTCGACGACTCCCTCTCTCGGGCAGTCCTTCGACAGCTCGTGATGTGTGAATGTCAACTCACACTGTCCGAACTCGCCGTAGTCTGTAGTGACGAACGAAGCGTCTCGAAACAACGTCACAGACGAATCACCGTCGAGTTACACCACATCACTTTGCCGCGACTGGCAGACTGTGGGTTCGTTCACTACGACGCGCGGACTAACACCGTCGAACGAGCCCTCGACTCAGCTACCATCCGTTCGTTTTTGGACGTCGAAATCGAACGGTAAACCCGTCTGAATGTGGGGTGCGGCGTAGGGGCCGCACCTGTCAGAGACACATTTCAGTACCATTTGCCTGCGACTGGTGGAGCCACCACTGGCAGGCATTATCGAAATGCGACTGATGATATATATGTATTTAGTTAATAACTTGGAAGGTTAGATTCATCAATACGCGAAAAGTACATTTTTTCTTTGATAGTACAATTCAGTTGCCAACAGACGAAGCGAACACAACATTTAGGCGCGTCTCCGGTCAGTAGTTCGTATGGCGATTCACAGCGACTGGGGAGACTGGCTTCCCCGCGCAGTCGAAGACGCGACACCTGCTGGCGTCAGTATCTGGTATCTGGGCTGTAACGGCTTCGTCCTGAAAGGAAACGAGGGGACGACGCTGTTCATCGACCCGTATCTCGGAACTGGCGACCCGCCGCGAACCGTCCGCATGGTTCCGGTACCATTCGACCCGGCGGACGTGACGGAGGCCACGGCAGTGTTGGCGACGCACGAACACACCGACCACGTTCACGGACCGAGTCAAGCCCCCATCCTCGAATCGACCAGCGCGACGTTCTACGCCCCCGACGACAGCCTCGACGTCGTGCGGGAGGACGAAGCGTGGGCCGAGGATTGGAACGTCTCCGAAGACCAGTTTACGGAGGTCACGGAAGGTGACTCGTTCGAGGTCGGTGAGTTTTCGGTTCACGTCGAACCGGCCCACGACCCCGATTCGACACATCCAGTCTCCTACGTCATCCAACACGACGCCGGGACGTTCTTCCACGGTGGCGATACGAAACCGGGCGACGAACTCGAAGCCATCGGCGAACGATACGACATCGACCTCGGTGTGTTGGCGTTCGGTTCTGTCGGCCAGATTCCGGACAAACAGACCCGAGAACCGAAGCACACGAAATGGTACAGCGACGAGAACGAAATCGTGGCCGCCGCGAACGCGCTCCAACTCGACCGCCTGTTCCCGAGTCACTGGGACATGTGGAAAGGTCTCACCGCGGACCCGACCGCACTCTACGAACACGTCCGGAGCTATGATTACCCAGTGGCGTTCGAAATCGGAGAAATCGGAGACCGCGTCGAACTTTAGTGGGAGTGGCCGGTCGCTTCTTCGAACGTGATGCCGAGTCGCCGTTCGAACAATTCGCGCGCCTTTTCTTCGATGGCCTCGATCTGGGGGTCGGTTTCACCCTGATTGTGATGGACCGCGGCGTGTGCCTGTTGGACGAACGAGATGAGTGCCATGTCGCCGATGACCTCCGTCTGTGGTTCGTTTTGCTCCCGAAGCAGGTCGATGAGTCCCGGCGGGAGTTCGAGTTCGTTCGTCTCGCCGTCCGGTGCTTCGATGGTGTAAACCGCCGTCTCGACTTCGTCTGGTTCTGCCATAGCGGTCCTACGACGTGAAGCGTAAAGGGTCTGTGGTTACAGAACGCTACGACTGCCCGTCCACTCGGGCAGTCGGGTGTCCGAACTCAGTCGTCCGACGCTGCCGCCTGTGCGGCGGTCGACTCACCGATTTCTGCCGTTTCGAGGTAATCGTCTGCGTCGAGTGCAGCCTTACAGCCCATACCTGCCGCGGTCACTGCCTGTTGGTAGTGGAAGTCCACTACGTCGCCCGCGCCGAAGATGCCGGGCACGTCCGTCTTCGTCTGGCCGCCGCCTTTTCCGCCCTCCGTCAGGATGTAGCCTTCTTCGTCCAGTTGGACGCCCGTCCCTTCGAGGTACCCCGTGTTCGGGGTGTGACCGATGGCGAGGAAGACCGCACCCGTCTCGAAGTCGAACTCCTCGGTGTCGGGGTCGTCTAACTTCTGCGAGGGTTTCCCGTCGGGGTTGTGAACCATCGTGACGTGACTTACGCCCTCCTCGGGCGTGCCGTGAATCTCGGTCACCTCAGTGTTCTTCATAATCTCTATCTCGCCTTCCTCGACTTTCTTCTGGACGCGGTCCTGCCAGTAATCTTCGGCGCGGAACTCCTCGCGGCGATGGACGAGGTACACCTTCTTCGCGAACTTCGTGAGGAAGTTCGCCTCCTCGAACGCGGCGTCGCCACCGCCGACGACGACCATCTCCTCGTCGCGGAAGAACGCGCCGTCGCAGGTCGCACAGGTCGAGACGCCGTAACCCATCAGTTCGTCTTCACCCGGAATCGACAGGGTTCGGGCGCTCGCGCCACTCGCCGCGATGAGTGCGTCGGTCGTGTACACGTCGCCGTTCGAGAGTTCGACGCGGAACGGACGGCTGGAGTCGTCTACGTCCTCGATGATGCCCATCTTCACCTCGGCACCGAATCGCTCCGCTTGCTCTTCCATGTTGTTGATGAGGTCCGGGCCGCTGATGCCGTCCGGGAACCCGGGATAATTCTCGACCTCGGTCGTGAGCGTGAGTTGCCCACCCGGTTCGTCGCCCTGCAGGACGAGTGGGTCGTTGTTCGACCGGGCGGCGTAGATGGCCGCGGTCAACCCTGCGATACCGCTGCCGGAGACGATGAGTTTGCGGTGTTCGGGTTCCTCGGTTCCGCCGTCGGCCATCGCGACGCCGAGTTTCTCGTCCAGTCTCCCCGCCTCTTCGAGCGCGTGGGTGTCGTCCCACCCGCCGATGAGTTCGTCGTCGATGAACACTTCGGGGGCGGTCTGCCGTCCGTTCGCTCGCTCGACCATCTCTTCGAACAACTTCTCGTCACCGGTCACGTTGTACGTCTCGTACTCGATTCCTTTCGCGTCGAAGAGGGCTTTCGCTTTGTCGCAGTAGGGACAGAACTCCTTGATGTAAATCTCGACGTGTGGATGTTCGGTCATGGTGCATTATCGTGTACCATCGCGTATTTACCTTGCGCTGTCATCCGGCGTTTCCGGTTTCGGAGTCGCTGGCGCTCGAAGGGCTTACGGTCGCTCTCTCCCTCCTCTCGCGCATGGTCGCAGACATAGACGAGAAGACAGACCGCTACGAGCGACTGCTGGCGGAGGCGCTCGACGCCGCCGAGATCGCGCCGCCGACCGACACGCCGATGGGTGAAGCGGCGGCAGACTGCCGGGAAATGGCCCAGTCGTATCTTGAAGACGGACGACACTTCCGCGAGGGCGACGACCCCGTCAACGCCCTCGCTTCCTTCTCCTACGGCCACGCGTGGCTCGACGCCGGAGTTCGAATCGGACTGTTCGATGCACCCCGCGAGGGACATCTTTTCACGACGTAGGAGGGCGATGCGCTTACGTGTCCGGGGTGTGTCGGTTCGGGGTGATGGAGGGTGCTCTGTGGTACGTGCTCACCGGAACCAGGGGCGGGACGAACCGCGTTCGTCTGCTCCACGCCCTGGACGAGCGGCCACGGAACGCCAACCAACTCGCCGAGGACTTGGACCTCGATTACAAGACCGTTCGTCACCATCTCGACGTGCTCATGGACAACGGTATCGTCGAGAACAGCGGCGACGACTACGGAGCCGTGTACCTCATCACCGACCGGACGCGACAGCACTGGGACACGGTCGAGGAGATAATCGACAAGGTGGAGTAAGTATGGCCGAATCTGGGAAAGAGTATAACCGACATCGATTACAAGGGAGAGACGACGAATGGGCCTTTGGATAGACGTAGCACGCGTTTCCACGGCACTGAACGTGCTGTTGCTCGTCGGTTTGAGCTACGTCTGGCTCCGCAACTATAGCAAGTTCCGCTCGAAGCACACGCTCGGCCTTTCGGTGTTCGCACTGCTCTTGCTCGCAGAGAACGCTATCGCCTTCTACACCTACTCGTGGCACCGAATCCTCTCGGAGTGGTTTTCCACGTCGGTTCCCGATATCGCGTGGCAGGCGATGCTCGTCCTCCACGTGCTCGAGTTCGTCGCGCTCGTGTTCCTCGTGTGGGTGACGTGGGACTAATTTTCCTCCCATCCCTGTCCGGTCTGGCAAATCGGTTCGATGTTTGCCATCAGTCCGGCAGTACGACGTAACCGGTCGGGTCGAAGCGAAATCGATGGCGGAAGTGAAAGATGTCGCGAGTCAGTTCATAGTCGAATAGTTCGACTTCCATTTTCGCTATCCCAGGACCCCGAACCCGGTCGCAGAGCCGAAGTCGAACAGGACGTGCAGGGCGACGCCGACGATGAGTGCGGGAATCGTCGTGTAGATCGAGGCGACGATTGCAGCCTTCTTATCGATGGCGATGAGCGGGAAGAGGGCGTCTCCGTCCTGGCTGATGGCGTTCGCGGTGAGTGCCGAGAACGGTATCGCACCTTCGGCGTACACGCTCGCCAACACGATTTGGGGGCCACAGCCGGGAATCAGTCCGACGATGGCACCGGCGACGGGTGCGAGCACCCCGACGGCAGCGGCGAGTGCCCCGACGTCGATGCCGAACAGGAGGACGGTGTACTCGTAGAGCAAGTAGGCCGTGAGCACCCAGACGGTGACGAAACTCGTCTCCATCGCGGCGTGCGTGAGCGTGTCGTAGAGGTCGACGAACGAGTCGCGTGCGCGGCCGACGTGGCCCTCACCGAGGTAGTGTCGCCCGACGAAGTAGAGGTAAAACGACGCCGTCGTTCCCATCAACCCCACGACGGTGAACGCGCCAGCGTAGGACGGCCCGAGTACGAGCGGAACGTCGGGCGCGCCAGCGAGGAGGTACATTACTCCGAGGACGAGCGCGGCACCCGCCGCTACCCACCAGATGGCGTGAACGACGTGACTGAACGGCGTCAGAACGGGCGACTCGCGCGCTACGTCCGTCTCACAGCACGCGTCGTACTGGTGGGTCGGATTACCGCCCGGTCCACCATCGACCATCCCGCCGTCGGTGGCCGTCCGGCCGAGAGTCGCGACTGCGCTGTCGATGCGTCCGACACCCATACCGAAGCGGTCGATGGCATACCCCGAGACGATGGCCGTCGCGAACGCGATTCCGTACGCGTACAGCGCCGCCTCTGGAGCCAGTGCGAGGATGACGAACGCGGAGTCACCTGCGGTGGCGATGAGCGTTGCGACGACGGTGCCGAAGCTGACCGTCCCACGGACGTACAGCGGCATCATCACGATTGCACCGCCACACCCCGGCGTCAGTCCCATGAGTGCGCCGAACAGGGGCTGTAGTCGTTCGTTCTTCGAGAGCCGCTCGACCAGCGCACCCCCCGTCCGGTACTGGACGAGGCCGAACAGGAGCACCGTGACGGCGACGAACGCACTCACCTGGACGTACCCGTCTCGAACCGACGCGAGGAACACTTCGACGAGCTGGTTCATCTTCGACGCCCCCTCTCCGAAGGAGCCGGTAGATTAGACATATCTAAAAGTCTGTTTAGCAGGATGGAATATAGTTGTTTCGGCATGTCGAATGCGGAAGAGATTCGATAGGCCGGAGCGCAAGCGACACCTCGAACGACGCGGTTCGATCGTGAGGGTCGAAGACGAAATTCGGGAGACTGCGTCGACGTGCCCCGAAGCTAGCCACAATTCTTATCTCGCTCTCTAGCGTCCGTCCAACCGTAATGGCGAAAGGTACGGTCACGTTCTTCAACGACACTGGCGGCTACGGCTTCATCGAATCCGACGACGCGGACGAGGACGTATTCTTCCACATGGAAGACGTCGGCGGCCCCGACCTGGAAGAGGGACAGGAAGTCGAGTTCGACATCGAGCAAGCCGACAAAGGACCGCGAGCGACGAATCTCCAGCGACTCTGAGACGGTACTGGCCGAAGCGGGCACCGATGAAGAGCGGCGGCTCTCTTCCAGGCTGTCACCAGCAAGATTTTTCCCGGTACCAGTCAACGACTTCGGTATGGTGGAGACGTACGTTCGACTGTTGTGTCCCGAGTGCGGAAAACACTGGGAATCGAGTCCAGACGACCTGCCGACACCTGACAAGCAGTTCCACTGTCCGAACTGCCACGCGACGAGACGAACGTCGGAGTTTACGCGAACCGAACGCGACTTGGAGACGCTAAAACAGCTACAGTAATCAGGTGCTAGTCGAAGAACGTGCGCCACACGCTTCACACCGAAGCACTAGCGCACCCTGTTCTCGTTCGAGGCGTGTATCGGGCAGACCACACTCCGAACAGCGGACGAACCGTTCCGCGTACGCCTCGATTGCGTCGGCGATTCGCACACCCGAGAACGACCCGGTCAGCCGCGCACGCCCGCTCTCGTCGATGTGGGCGCTCGTCCCGAGTTCGTCCTGCAGGTATTTGAGGACGTGTCCCTCCTCGCGCGAGAGACGGTCGACCGTGGCCTGAAAGTTCTCGTACACGGTAACGTTGCCCTCCTGGCGAACGTCCGGGTCGGGAACGTCGTAGCGACTGCCACTCGCGTCGATATCTGGCGTCTCTTCCAGTGCTCGTTCGAGGTGCTGGTCGTAGTCGGCCATACGTGTAAACAGTGCCTCCGAGTAAAAAACGTTTAAAAATCTCCGGACTCTGAAATACCCCGGAAACTGACCGTCCGGCGTGCTAACGGCCCTCAAGATAATAATATAACCCTGCAACTATTACACCAGATTGGTTATGAAGAAGCAGGAGCTTATCCACCTTCACGGCCTGCTTGCGGAGGTCGGGAACGATTTCGAGAAACGAAACGGGGAATCCATTCGACTGGACGAGTACGATTCTCTCGGCGTACGTCCGACATCGATTCACAAATCGAAAACGGATCACAAAGCGGCTGTTTTTGCGCTGGCTAACGCTATCACGACCGAGATGCGTGCAACCGAACGCGAAGCGGTTGCACCCCGAGCAGACTGAGACGGTGCGGTGGTCCCCGTAGAGTGAAGCTGTAGAGTGGCGACGCTACGCCTTCCTGCCGGCTTCGGACCTGGTATCATATTTTTTACTGTATGCTGTTATCATACATGATAACCGTCTATGGGTTTTAATACGGACTCAGTGCACCGAATACTATCGTCAGGAAATATACGAAACAAAATAGGATAACACGAAATGATAAAAATCGGGACAGACGGACGAAACTCGAATCGTGGTCAGGTCGGTATCGGGACGCTCATCGTGTTCATCGCGATGGTCCTCGTTGCAGCCATCGCGGCGGGCGTCCTCATCAACACGGCGGGCTTCCTCCAGTCGAAATCCGAACACACCGGAACCGAGAGTAGCGCACAGGTAACCGACCGCGTTCACGTCGTCAGCACGATGGGGAACGTGACGGATACGGACGGCGACGGGAAGTACGAAATCGATTACGTCAACCTCACCGTGATGAAAGGCTCCGGGTCGGGGGACATCAACCTCTCGACGTCACCATCGAGTGGCTCAGTCCCGACGACGGCCGCATTCTGACGATGGGACCGAACGGCAACGATACCCAGTTCGGCGTCGAAGAGATTCGAGACGAAGGTGACTCGCTCTCCGTCCTCGTCAGCAAGAAAGACCGCTCCCGAGTCGTCCTCGACACGGAGAAGATTACAGGCAGTCTCGAAGAACGCGAGGAGTTCACCATCAAAGTCGTCACGTCGTCGGGCGCGATGACCTACCACCACAGCGTTCCCGAGACCCTCTCCGACGGACACGCGGTCGCGTTGTAACCCGTTCGCTTCGTTTTTCGCTCGTCGACGTCTCGACCATCAGCGCCGTCTATCGTGCCACGCCGGGAACTCCTCACGGACGCGTTCGACGCGCGAGGGGTCGATATCTCTGACGACGAGGTCCGGCTCGTCCCCCGTGCTCGCGAGGAGCGTCCCCCACGGGTCGTACACCGTCGAGCGACCGAGGAGGGTCGCGTCTTTGTACGCCCCCGAGCCGTTGATGGTGGCGAGAAAACACTGATTTTCGATCGCACGCGCTCGTGAGAGCACCTGCCAGTGTTCGACGCGGGGATACGGCCACGCGCTCGGAACGAGCACGAGGGTTGCACCTGCCTCCGCGATGTCGCGGTAGAGTTCGGGAAATCGAAGGTCGTAGCAGGTCGTCATTCCGATAGTCACGTCCTCGAACTCGGCGATGCCGAGCGTTTCGCCGGGGACGAGCAACTCGGCCTCGGCGGACTCGTATCCGAAGAGGTGGTGTTTCCGGTACACCGCCTGCCTGCGGCCGTCGCGGTCGAAGAACACGGACGTGTTGGCGAGGCCGTCATCGTCGGGGGTCTCGTCGTCCGTCAACGAGAGGTCTTCGACGATGCTTCCCGCCAGAACAGCCACGTCGTATTCGGCAGCGAGGTCGCTCATCTGTGTGAGCGTCGGCCCGTCCAGCGCCTCCGCACGCCGCTGGTAGGTATCGAACGCGAAGTAGCCGACATTGAAGATCTCCGGAAGGGCGACGAGGTCCGCGCCGTGTCGAGCCGCAGACTCGATGGCGTCTGCCGCTCGCTCTCGGTTGGATTCGACGTCCCCGCCTTCGATGGCTAGCTGGGCGAGTGCGAGTCTCACGACCTGACTCCTACCTCGTCTCGGAGCGCGTCTTCGAGGTTCGACAGTTCCTCATCCAGATGTTTCTTGAAGTAGCGTTCGATGCCAGGAATGCGCCCCTCGACGACGAACCGGTTGAGGAGTCGGCACCCACCCTCGGTGGGTTCGATTTCGTGCTCACCGGTGACGCGCATGGCCGAGGAACGGCCGATGAACTTCACGTACTCCGGCTCTTCGCGGGCCACGTCTTCCGTTTCGACGGGTATCGTTCGGTTGACGAACGGAATCGGTAGTTCGATGTGCCACGTCGCGCGATTGTCGCTCTTCTCGTCGTACTCGGCGACGACACTGATGGCGCTCGCTCGTCGCTTTGGGTCGGCGATGAACGCCCAGACCTCTTCAGGCGGAACCGGGAGGTCGAAGGTACGTTCTACCCGGACAGTCATACGTTCTCCATCGGTGGCTGGTAGTAAAAACCCAGCCACTTAGCTCGGACTGACCTTCCACGTCGTCGAGCGGGCGCGCCCCCACTTCTCGATGTCCACGTCTTCGGACTTCTCGGCGAGCGTCGGGAGGCGAGACCCGACCTGTTTGGACGAGAGACCGAGGTGCTTGGCGATGTTCTTCGCACGGAAGTAGCGCTCACCGCCAGCCACGCTATCGCGGAGGAATTCGAGGATTCGCCGTTCCTCGTCACTGAACTCAGTCATCTTCACCCCCACTAGGAGCGTGACAGTCTTAACGATTGTCCCCTACAGAACAAGTGCAGATTTCGCGTCAGTTCGAGTAGAGGTGCGTTCCGGCGATTGCCAGTACTCCTGCGGTGACTGCCGCGGCGAAGCCCCACGCTGCGGTTTCGGTACCCGGCGAGACGAACGTTATCGCCGCACCACCGACCGCGACCAGCGTGAACAACACGGCGAGGCCGACTCCCTTGTCCGTCGCGACTGCCTGATTTCCTGCCATGTCTCCCTCTTGCCCCACGCGTGACTTAGTTCATTCTACTCGACTACGGTACGGAGAGCGACAGATTTAGAATCCGAGGTTTTTTGGTGTCACTCCGCAGGGAACCCCGTATGGTCGTGGGACTACTCAAGACACTGTTACCGTTCGGAAAGCGGGGGTTTCTCGTTGTCATCCTCGTCGCCGCGCTCGTCGGCGCAGGCGTCCTCTCCGGGGTTCTCGGCGCACCACGCGTCGGTATAGACAACGAGTTCGGTGACGTGTCGAACGAGACGACAGAGATACGGACCGCGCTCGTCGTGAACAATCCCAACCCGTTCGGGGTGCGGGTCGGAAATACGTCAGTCAACTACACCGTCGAGATGAACGACGTGGCGATGGCGTCGGGCCAGCGGTCGAATCTCGGATTGGACAGTGGTAACTCGACGCTCCTGTTCTCGACGCGGATGCAGAACGGAAAGATACCCGAGTGGTGGGTAACCCACATCCGAAACGACGAACAGACGACGCTTCGACTGAATTCGAAGGTCCGTTCCTCGCTCGTCGGTCGGTCGGTGCGCGTCCCCTACGAACAGCGCATCGAGACGGACATCATCGGTGAGTTCAACTCCACCGAAACGCGTCCGGTGAACGCAGACGCGCCGTTCGTCTCCGACCCCGTACTCTACGTGAACGAGACGAGCGCGAACTGGGGGTCCGTGACGCGCGAGCAGACTCCGATTCGGATGCGGATGCAGGTTTACAACCCAAAGCAGGTTCCCTACACGATTTCGGAGATCGGGTACGAGATGACGATGAACGACATCGCCGTCGGCAGCGGAACGGCGGAACGGCCGTACACGATTCCGGGTAGATCCGAGAAGACGGTTCAGATGAAGACCATGGTCGACAATCCACGACTCGACGAGTGGTGGGTAAGCCACCTCTCGAACGACCAGGTGACCGACCTGAGAATCGAGTTCTACGCCCGCATCGAGTTCCCGTCCGGCGAGACGGTGCGAGTGCCACTCCGCCAACTCACCTACGGAAAGCGCATCGAGACCCACATCTTCGAGAACGATTCGATCGAGGGCGCGGTCGAACGGTCGAACGTAACGACGGCACCCGGCGAAACCACGCGAACCACGACGGCGGACGAGTCGGAGACCACACCCTCAGGGACGACCGACGGTCAGGCGACGACGACCGAGACCACCACCGGCGGCGGGACGACGACCACGGACGACGGCGGATTGCTCGGGAGTCTGCTGGCCCCGGACCCACTCGTCGAGTAGCGCGGTATTTTCCTGCGCCGACAGAGTTTTTACCTCGGCGCGAACAGTTCGGTGTATGCCACGGAGTAGTCACTCTCCTGGTCGAGTTCTTCTCGGGCGATGAGAGTGCCGTAACGGCGATTCGAGACGGTGAATCGATAGTTCTGGACATCGACGGGCAGTCGTACGAACTGTCACGCGAGACGGCGACCGAACTGCAAGACGCTGTCGGGGACGCACTGACCGAACGCAGAGAGTTCTTCCGCACTGTGGGCACGTTCCGCGAGGACGGAAGCTACGAAGTGTCGCGTCGGAGCGCCGACTCGGCGGGGAATGCGAAGGTGTTCCCGAGTTTCGACGCGTTGGCCCGCCTGTTCGACCGACTACCGGACGAGTTTAGCGCGGAGGACGTGGGGCGAACCGGTATCACGGGGTCGCGGCGACACCTGCTGATTCGCCACTTCGCGGAACACCCCGACTTCGCCTGTCGAATCAGTTCGCGAAACCCCCTGACCGCCGAAAAAGAAGACGATATTGTCGGGGAAGAGACGACGACGGAGGTGGGGGCGGACTAGGAGAGACACGACGGGAGACAGAGGGTGCTGTGTGAGTAACGATACGCAAACACGATCGGTTTCGAAAACGAGACTAAAGGCCTCAGTTGATGGTCGTGTGCTCGCTCTCCTCGTTCAGCGCCAGGTTCGCCGCGATTTCGGCGTTTCGCATGGCGTACTGAGCAGTCTGTTGCAGGCTGACGAGCACGTCACGAACCTGAAGGAGGTCTTCATTCGAGATCTCGGGCAGGTCCGAGAGGATGTCCGACTCGCGGTCGCCGAGTTCGTGGAACTTCCGCCTGACTTCGAGCGTCTTGTCGTAGTCGCGCTCGACGGCTGCCTGCACCGCCAGCGACGTTATTTCGTCCACCTGGTCGGTGAACTCTCGAATCCGACGCATGGTGGCGGAGTCGACTTCGAGCGTGTGGTTTTCCGCTTCGAGGACGATGTCCGCGATGTCTTCTGCGTTGTCGGCCGTCAGTTCGAGGTTCTTCGCGATGGAGCGATAGCCGATGAGGGGGAACCCGCTCTCCAGTCCGACTGCACGAGCCAGATTCGGGTTCTCGTGAGCAGTGAAGATGAGCCGCAAGAGCAGGACGAAGATTTTGTTCGCCTGTCGCTCGCGGTTCAACGCCCGCTGTGCGAGGTCGGGATTGCCGTGAGCGAGTGCCTTCACCGCCTCGCCGCGCATGGTGCTTCCGGTATTCTCCAGTCGTTCCAGCAGGTTGTCCAGGTCGAAGTCCTCGGGGTCGACCGAACATCGGATGGCGATGCTGTCGGGCGTCTCTTCGATGACGCCGAGACCCATCAACTGCGTCTCCGCGTTGTAGACCGCGTTGATGTGGCTGCTCTCTAGGGTTTCGTCGCTCTCGACGTGGATGACTCGCCGCCCGAGAACGTACTGGGCGACGATGGCCCGTTCGACTGCGTCGGCGTCGAGTTGCTCCGTGTGAATCGTCGCCTCGGCTTCGTCGTCGTGGGCCGACTCCGGTAGGACGGTGAGCGAGCCTTTCCCGCTGATTCGAAGCGAAACCTCGTCACCCTTCTCGACCGCGTGTTCCTGTGCCCACTCGGCAGGGAGCGTCATCGCCAGCGTCGAAGGTCCCAGTCGCTGCACCTTCCGTGTTTCCATATCCTTGGATATACGCACGCACGCTTAAGCTTCACCATATGTCACTAAATGTCTTACAAAACCTTCAACATCCGGCGTTCGAACCGACCGACTCGAACCTTTCGCCAGCCACGGAGGGAGTCGTCGACGTCCCCGTCGCCGGTATCGACGCGGAGGACGCCGAGTCCGTCCAGTTTCGTCTTCGAAGCGACTACTTCGACGTCCGATTTGCGAATCACGGCGGGGGATATCTGGTCGTTTCCCCGACCGAAGACGAACCCCTGCCCGCCGATCGGTGAGACGACGACCACGTTTCGCTCGCCGAGGTGGTCCAGAATCTCCGCCTCGCTCGCGTCGCGCGCCAGGACCTCGCCGTCCCGCCACACGTCCACGCCGAGTGGGGACCCGTCGAATCCCAGTTCGGACTTTATCGTCCCCACCGTGCTCCCCGGTCCGAGGACATAGGTGACGCTGTCTTCGACGTCGGCAGCGACTCCCGCCGCGAGGCTCGCCACGGTTCCGCCGCCGAGTTGCTTTCCCGACTGGAGCGACTCGGCCACGGGCACGCGGGCGACGGCTTTCAATTCGGCTCGAACCTCGCCCTCGCGGTAGGCTCTTTCGTCGATGTCGTTCACTTCGCGCTCCTCGACGCGGTCGAACGACGCCGCGATTCGCCCCGCCGCTTTCGGTGTCACCGCGAACACTGCCGAGTAGATTTTCACTCCGGCAGGAACGCCGAGCATCGGAACTTCCGAGTCGCAGTCGGCCAGCGTCTCCGCCACGTCGACAGCAGTTCCGTCGCCGCCCACGAACAGGAGCAAGTCGACGCCCGCTTCGACGAGCGCCCTGACTGCGTCGCGGGTATCGGCCGCGGTCGTCTCGTCGTCGTCGGGTTCCCCCACGATTTCCGGGTCGAACCCCGCAGCACTGGCCTCCTCGGCACCCATCTCGCCACCGTACGTCAGTAGTTCGGTGTCGGGAGCGCGTTCGTGGAGGGCGGAGAGGGCGTCGATGGCACGCTCCGGTGCACGCGGTGACGCGCCGCGCTCCCGTGCCTCTGCGACCTTCCCGTCGGTGCCCTTGAGTCCGACCCGCCCCCCCATTCCAGCGATGGGGTTGACGACCACGCCGATTCGCATGGCAGGCGATTGGTGGGCGCGAATTAAAAGGCGTGTGGGCAGTGGCAAGCCACGCTCGTCGCACGCGTTGTCAAGAGTTAAGAGTACACACCGGTTACCGCCGAGTATGTTCCCACTCGCAGAGACGTTCCCCACGAACGCAGCAGGTATCGTCGTTCTCGTCGTCGGAATCGCGTCGGTCGCCGCCTGGCTGGCGTACCTCTACCGCTGACCCGGACGGTCGGGGCGCTCGACTCGCTCGCGCAGCCAGTCGGCGGCACTTCGCACGGTATCCTCGTCCGACCCCTCGATTTTGACGCGGACGTGGTCACCGGGATAGCTCCCGACTTTCACGTCGAATCGTTCCCGGAGTTCTTCGATTCGGTCGAGGAGTCCGCTCTCCGGTTCGTCCGCCGGGACGACCTCCCTGAAATGTGGCCCGCCGTCGAACTCGTCGGCCACGAGTTCGAACATCGCCTCCATCTCCTGGGGAACGCCCGGCAGGACGTAGATGTTCTCGATTTTCGCCCCCGGGGCGACGCCGACTTCGTTCGGGAGCATGCGTGACCCCTTCGGGAGGTGGGTCGTCCCCGCGACGAGGTCAGCGTGCTCGTAATCGGTGTGGTCTTCTATCCACTGGACCGCCTCAGTGTGCTCTTCGACCGGCACGCCCACTGCCGCGGCGACACCCTCCATCGTCAGGTCGTCGTGGGTCGGCCCGAGGCCGCCCGTGACGACGACGGCGTCGTACTCGGCGAGCGACTCGTTGACGACGCGAGCGATGTCGGCCACGCGGTCGGGCACGACGAACACTCGTTCGACCGAGACGCCGCGCTCGGTCAGCCGTTCTCCGAGCCACGCGGCGTTCGTGTTGACGGTGTCTCCGGAGAGGATTTCGTCTCCGACTGTGACCAACGCAATTCGCATACCGGAAGGTGAGTCGCCAGACGGAAAAGGGCTATCGCATTCCCGGCGGTGGGTCGTCGCCGAAATCGTCGTCCGAGATATCCACGCTCAACCCGAGTTCCTCGCGTTCGCGTTCGAGTTTTCGAATCTGGAATCGGTAATACGCGAGGCCGACGAGACCGATGACCAGGGCCACGCCGACGACGCCACCGAAGATGAACTTATCGCGGGCCAGATAGTAACGGACCGAGATGGCGTCCGGGTTGATGGACTCGTCCCAGATGACGTGAACCCGCCCGTCGTGCATCTCTGTCGAGTAGCCGCTGGGCCGCACGTCGCTCAGCAAGAACAGGTCGACGCGCATCCCGCGCGGGATGACGACTTCGTAGCTCCTGTCCTTGAGGTAGGTCGGCACCGTGAACGTCTTGCCCTGTCGCGGGGCTGTGTAGGCCAGTTTCCCCTTCCCTTTCGGCGGCGTGATTATCGTCTTCGATTTCGTCTTCTTGACGCGAATCTGGTCGGCACCGACGACCGTCCCGTTGGGATACTGGAACTTGACCGCCGAAATCTCGACGGGGGCCTTCTCGCCGAACGACTCCTCCTGGTGGATTTCGAGCGTCGTCTTCCCGCTGAGGTCGTAGACGGCCTGATACTCGTTACCGGAGACGTTGTACGTCACGTCGCGTTCGGTGTCCCAGTCGTACGTCGCGTTCTTCGAGAGTTTCTCCTCGCTTATCTGGTCCGGGCCGAATATCGACGTACATCCCGCGCTCGCCGCGAGGACGGCGAGTAGCCCGCACGCGAGGATGAGCCGGCGATTCATGGAATGACGCAACGAATCTCGGCCGGGATGTACTCGCCGATGCTGGCGAGCAGTCCCGGCGGGTCGGTGTCTTCCGTGCAGACGATACTCTGTTCCAGCAGGCCGAGTCGTTCGACAGTCACGATGTCACGGGCGTGTCCTGCGCGGTTGACCGTCGCACGCACCTCGCCGCGCGTCGCGCTGTTGACGTTCACGCGTCCACCGCCACGCGACCACTCGTACAGGCGGTCGCGTTCTTCGTCCGCGAGACGGGACGGCTCACCGTCGCCGTACACGAATCGCATCGGGAGATGCTGGACGAGACCGAACCGCTCGACGACCTGTGCCGGCGTGCCGGGTCCGAGACCGAGTTCGGACGCCGGAATCCGAACCTCCCGTCCGGCGTCGAGGACGACCCCGTCGTCATCCCACGATTCGAGCGTTCCGACGTACGTTTCGCCCTCGCGGAGGTCGGGCGTAACCTCGCCCCACTCCTCGCGGAGGACGTTTCGAGCGACGACCTCGTCTTCGCCCTCGACCGTCACGGTGACGAAATCGTCGTGGCGGACGCCGATTTCGTACGAGACGTCGAGGTCACCGAGGGCGTTTTCGACGAGCGAACCGAGACCGTCGAGCGCCCGGTGTTTCGCGTCGCCCCTGACGTACACTTTGGTTGCGAGGACGACCATTATACTCCGAGTTCCTCGACGTTGAGTTCGCGTTCGAGTTCGTCGATTCGCTCGTCCATCGAATCGACCAGCATCGTGTTGTCCATCGATTCGAGGGGTGAGCCACATTCGGGACACTCGAAGCCAAAGTCCATCGCCTCGCCGAACTCGAAGCGAAGCGAGCAGATCTCACAGAGGTAGAACTCGTGGTTTCGCTCGTACTCCTCGCGCTGTCTCAGCGCGTCCAGCAGGCGGTACATCTCCTCTTCTAGATTCCCCGGAATCTTGTCGTACTCGAACGTCCAGAGATAGGTGAGCCACCCCGAATCCTCGTCGCGGAGTCGCCGATACGTCGCGAGGTCGTTCTCGTAGAGGATGAAAAGCGCCCTGCGAACGTCGTTGAGTTCGAGGTCGAGTTCTTCCGCGAGTTCCTCGTCGGTAACCTCACCGTCGGGCGGCGCGGCGGCGACCGGCATCCCCTTCGGGCCGACCAGTTCGTGGAGATACTTCTGTATCACCGGGTCGCTCAGTAGGTCCTCGAAAGCCATTGATACGTTATACCGGGTCGTTCATCTGTTTAAAACCATCGGGAGACGGTCGAAGGTGGTCGTTCTGACGCACAATCGCGGGTGAAAAAGAGCGTGCCGAGCACGTCGAAGCGTTCTCGAAGGGGTTTCCGTCGCCAGCGAGCCGATTCCACAGGCGATACATCACAGAGAGGAGAGCAATTAAGACGCCCGCGGCAGTGGTTCTCACGCATGGAACGGAAAATCGTCGCACCGCCGGAGCTGGCGGAACCTCGGGGATTCAATCACGGCGTCCTGGTCGACGGCGGGAAGACGCTGTATCTTGCCGGGCAGGACGCGACGGGACCGGACGGCGATATCGTCGCCCGCGACGACCTCGTCGGCCAGTTCGAACGGGTGCTCGAAAACCTCGCGACGGTCGTCGAGAACGCGGGCGGGACGAGCGAGGACATCGTGAAACTCACCATCTACGTCGTCGACCGCGAGGCGTACCGTGCGAACCTCGAACCGCTCGGCGAGGTGTTCGGCCACTACTTCGAGGAGTATCCGGCGCTCGCACTCTTCGAGGTGAGCGGCTTCTTCAAGGAGGCGGCGCTGGTCGAGTTAGAAGGGTTCGCCGTCATCGACGAGAAAGCGGATGAAGTGGAGGATGTAGAGGGGAGTGATGAGGTGGAGGAGGCGGACGATGCTCGGTGAATTTACCGTCACTGACGCCCACGAAGCCCACCGCGAGACGGTGCGGGAGTTCTGCGAGGACGAGATTCTCCCCCGCGTCGACGAGTACGAGGAACGCGAGGAGTTCCCAGCCGACCTCGTTCGACGTGTCGGCGAGGCTGGACTGACGGGTGTCCCGTTCTCGACCGAGGTGGACGGTGCCGGACTCGACTACCGCTCGTTCGTCGTCACGGTCGAGGAACTCTCTCGCGCGTGGAAACTCGTCGCCGGCGCGGTCAACATCGCCTGTGGTCTGGTCGGCTATCCCATCGCCGAGTTTGGCACCGACCGACAACGCGAAAAGTGGCTCGCACCCATCTGTCGGGGCGAGTCCATTCCGGCGCTGTCGATGACCGAACCCGAAGCGGGAAGCGACGCCGCCGCGATGGAGACGACCGCCCGCCGAGAGGGCGACGAGTGGGTGCTCGACGGCCACAAGGTCTGGACGACCAACGGCGAAGCCGCGGACTTCCTCCTCGTGGTCGCACGGACCGTGGAGGAAGACGAAAGCCGCACAGCGGAGAAATCAGGCCACGACGAGTTGAGCCTCCTCGGCATCCCCGACCCCAGCGACCGAGACGGCGTCGAGTTCGTCCGGAACATCCCCTGCATGGAGGGAGAGACGGCCATCGAGAGTGAGATTCGATTCGACGAGGTTCGCGTGCCCGCCGAGAACGTCGTCGGCGAGGAGGGACGAGGCTTTCGCTACGTCATGGAGGGACTCGACATCGGGCGAATCGGCACCGCCGCACAGGGCGTCGGCCTCGCGCAGGGGTCGCTCGACGCGGCGAGGGCGTTCGCGGACGAGCGCGAGCAGTTCGGGCAACCGATACGCGAGTTCCAGGGAATCGGATTCAAACTGGCCGACATGGCTACCCGGACGCAGGCGGCGCGGCTCCTGACCATGTACGCCGCCGGAAAACGCGACCGGGGGGAGCGCGTCACGCAGGACGCGGCGATGGCGAAAACCTTCGCCACGGACGCCGCGATGGACATCGCCATGGAGGCGGTGCAGGTGCTGGGGTCGCGGGGCTACTCGCGGGACTACCCCGTCGAACGGTACATGCGCGAGGCGAAGGGAACCCAGATTTACGACGGAACGAACGAGGTGAACCGACTCGTCGTGAGCAAGCGGCTGTACGAATGACCGACGATTCGCCTCGGCGCTACTACGAAGACCTCGTGGTGGGCGAGACGTTCGACCTCGGAACCGAAACGGTCGCCGAGGAGGAGGTCGTCTCGTTCGCCGAGCGGTTCGACCCGCAACCGATACACACCGACGCGGAGACGGCCGAAGCGTCGATGTTCGGCGAACTCGTCGCCAGCGGCTGGCACACGGCCGCCATCAGCATGCGCCGGTTCGTGGACGGCGTCATCGAGCGGGAGGGTATCGCCGTCGTCGCAGGTGTCGAAGTCAGGAACCTCCAGTGGCGACGCCCCGTCCGTCCCGGCGACGTTCTCAGCGCGGACGCGGCGGTCGTCGGCCTCGAAGAGTGGGACGACGAACATGGTATCGTCCGGTTCGAACTGACCATGCGGACGGACGATGGCGACCCCGTCTTACACATGACGAAACGAGTGCTCGTCTTGCGCGAGTGACGACTGTGCTCTTCTCGAACGATTCCGACAGACGCCAGCGTTGTCGAACGATGCTGGTGTGTCCGACCGACGCCACCTTGATTAGCCGCGCTCTCGCATCTCGGGGAGATGACCGAACTGACACCGGACTTTTCGGAGCAGGTGGCCGTCGTCACCGGCGGCACTCGCGGAATCGGACGTGCGATAACCGAAGTATTCGCGGAGGCGGGGGCCGACGTCGTGCCGACGTCTCGAACCGAGAGCGACGTCGCGGAGGCCGCCGAGGCCGTCCGCGAGCGCGGCGGTGAATCGCTCGTCGTTCCGACGGACGTCGGTGACGGGGAAGCAGTCACAGAGCTCTTCGCGCGGGTCGAAGACGAGTTCGGGCGCATCGACGTCGTGGTCAACAACGCCGGAATCAACCCGGGAGGTGCCCTCGGCACCCCCGAGTCGGTCGAGATGGAGGCGTTCGACCGAACGCTCGACGTTAACCTCCGGGGCGCGTTCGCCTGTGCGAAAGCGGCAGGGCCGTCTCTGCGCGAGTCCGGCGGGGCGCTCGTCAACGTCGCCAGCGTCGGCGGCGTCGTCGGCATCCCACGCCAACACCCCTACGTCGCGTCGAAACACGGTCTCGTCGGCCTGACGAAGAGTCTCGCACTCGACTGGGCACCGGACGCCCGCGTCAACGCCGTCGCCCCCGGTTACGTGACCACCGACCTCACCGACGGCATCCGCGAGAACGAAGCCCTCTACCAACGCCTGCTCGACCGAACGCCGATGGAGCGGTTCGCCGACCCCGAGGAGGTGGCCGCCCCCGTCCTCTTTCTCGCAAGCGACATGGCGACCTACGTGACCGGGGAGTGTCTGGTCGTGGACGGCGGCTGGCTCGCCGAGTGAACCGCGAGGGGGATGTGTTCCCAATCGACGTGCGGGAGGCCGAAGCAGAAACGTCGCATCCCGCAGTGATGGGCAAAAAACGACGGCTCGTTCCGACCAGTGAGTATACTCATTTTGGAGCAGTCCGTATTCTATCTCGGGAACCTGTGATTCTTCGGGGGTTCACCACTGCCATCGAGTCCGTTCTCGGAGGTATCTTTTTTCGAACCCGGGATAGATACTCCTGCCATGACCGAAGTCAACGCCGAGTTCGGCGTCGTGGACGGTGTCGCCCGAATCGAGATTCGACGCGAGGAGAAGCTGAACGCGGTCGACATGGCGACGAAGCTGGCCATCACCGACCGACTCCGTGACTATCGCGACCGAACCGACGTGCGAGTCGTCCTCTTCGAGAGCGCGGGTGATGCGTTCTGTGCCGGTGGCGACTTACAGGAGGTCAAAGAGCGCGAGTACGCCCTCGAACCGTTCACCGAGACATGGGACGACCTGTTCACGGAGATGCGGACGATGCCACAGCCGACGGTGGCGAAGATAGACGGCCACACCTACGGCGGCGGCTTCGACCTCCTCTTGCACGCCGACGTCTCCATCGCCGCGAACGACGCCCAGATCGGCCAACCGGAGTCGGCGCTCGGCATCGTCAACCACTTCTCGCCGCCGGAACTGGTGGGTCGGGTCGGCCTCCCGACGACGATGGACTTGCTGATGACCGGCGAGGCGATATCCGGGGAGCGGGCCGACGACATCGGACTCGTGGCCAGAAGCGTCCCCGCCGAGGAACTCGACGAGACGGTCGAATCGGTGCTCGACGCGCTGAAAGCCAAGAGTCCGCGGGTGCTGAAGAAGCTCAAGCGCGGTCTCTACGCGAGCACGGAGATGTCGCCGACGGCGGCGAAATCACATCTGGAAGCCATCTCGCTGGAGGCGGCGCGTGCCGACCCCGATTATCGTGAGGGCGTCGATGCGCGACTCGAACGCCGCGACCCCGAGTGGCCGGAGTGACTGACGACGGGTGTACGACGCGTCTTCAAGTAAGTTGACCGCACCATATGTTTATTATCAATCGTGTGGTACGTGTTTCCATGCCAGACGAAGGCCAGCAACACGAGTTCGGGTCGTACGGCGGTCGGTACGTCCCGGAGGAATTGGACGACGCGCTTCAACAGTTAGCCGACGCTTACGACAGCGTCAAGGACGACGACGATTTCCAGGCCGAACTCCAACGACTCCAGCGGGATTTCGCCGGGCGGCCGACGCCCCTGTATCGCGCCGACCGACTGTCCGAGGAGTACGGTGCGACCATCTACCTGAAACGCGAAGACCTGCTCCACGGCGGCGCGCACAAACTCAACAACTGCCTCGGCCAGGGACTCATGGCGAAACACGCTGGGAAAGAACGCCTCATTGCCGAAACGGGAGCGGGCCAGCACGGGACGGCCACATCCATCGTCGGCGCGCTCCTGGGTCTCGATACGGTCATCTATCAGGGGAAAAAGGACCTCGAACGGCAGAAGATGAACGCCTTCCGCATGGAGCTGATGGGTGCGGAGGTCGTCGAAGTGACACAGGGCGGACAGGGGCTGGCCGACGCGGTCGACGTCGCCCTCGAAGACCTCATCGAGAACGTCGAGGACACCCACTACCTCGTCGGGTCGGTCGTCGGTCCCGACCCGTTTCCGAGGATGGTGCGGGACTTCCAGTCGGTCATCGGCAAGGAAGCCCGCGAACAGATTCTCGAAAAGGAAGGACGCCTCCCCGACGCTGCGGTCGCATGTGTCGGCGGTGGGTCGAACGCGATGGGACTGTTCCACGCCTTCCGAGACGACGACGTCGCGTTCTACGGCGCGGAGGGCGGTGGCGAGGGCGACGATTCGAAGCGCCACGCGGCCCCGCTCGCCCGTGGGAAAGAGGACGTCATCCACGGGATGCGGACGCGAACCATCGACGACGACGTGGAGGTCCACTCCATCGCGGCGGGGCTGGATTATCCCGGCGTCGGCCCCGAGCACGCGATGTTCCGCGAGGTCGGTCGCTGTGAGTACCAGGCCATCGTCGACGACGAGGCACTCGAGGCGTTCCAGGACCTCTGTCGTCTCGAAGGAATCGTCCCGGCGCTGGAGTCGAGCCACGGTATCGCCCTGGCGAAGAAACTCGCGGCCGACAGCGACCCCGACGACGTCATCGTCGTGAACCTCAGCGGCCGGGGTGACAAGGACGTCGACAAGATCGCGAACGAGTATCTCCAGTCGAGCTAGAGCGAATCGCGAAGTCGCGTGAAAATCTCCTCCTCGCGGTCGGCGAGCGTCGCCGCCTGCGTCCCGGCGTCGGCGAGAAGCCGTGCCTGCTCTTTTCCGTCCGACTCGCTCGCGTCTTTCAGCGTCTCGCTCAGGCGCGTCCAGTCGTCGGCCACCTCGTGGAGGCTGGCCGGGAGGTCGTCGTCGAGACCGAGGTCCGGTGCGGCCTGGTCGAGGAAGTCGGCGTACAATCGCCGGAACGCACCGCCACCGGTGCCGCGTCGTTCGATGTTCTGGTACGCGAATCGGGCACACCAACTCGTATCTTCCAACTCCGTCCACGTCGGGAGGTCGTCTGCGAACCGTCGGATGCCGTCGATACCCTGCGTTCGCCAGGGGCCGTTCTCCGGTTCCAAAAGCAGCGACGCCGCTCGTTCGATGGCGTCACTGCTCGCTGTCGTGCGGTCTCGCTTGACGGTGGCGTCGCGCACCACGAGCCACCGGTTATCGAGTGGACCGAACCCGTACTCCGAATCCCACGCGTCTCGCAGACTCGACGCCGGCAGTCGCTGTATCGACTCGAACTCGCTGTCCGAGAGGAGAACGTCCTCGCCGTCGATTCCGACGCAGACGAGCGTGTGGGGACCGAAGTGCGTGCTGGTATCGAAGTAATCGAGGTAGAACAGGTCGACGAACAGGACGACCGGGTCGCCGTCGGCGACGTGGCCTCGCACGTCGTTCCACGCCGTTTCCCAGTCCTGCCCGCTTTCCTCCCGATACTCGATGCCGAGCGTCTCGAAGAATCCGGTTTCGAGTTGCCCGTTCCGTCCCATTATCAGCCGACTCGCCGGGCCACGGTCGTAGTAGCCGAACCCGAGTCCCGACCCGACTCCGAAACAGAACGACTCGTTCAGTCCCCACTCGTAGTAGTCTGCGAGATTTCGAAGCGACGCCGACCCACAGTGCGCGCCAGGGGTGTGCGTGTACTCGGAGAGTTGCATGTTCAATCGACTGCCGTACCGTCGTATAGTAATATCGCCTGCCGGCGTTCGTCGGGCGATCGCCCTCGTCAGGTCACGCCGCCACCGCGGGCTTCGAACTGCTCGTACTCTCGTTCGTCTATAATCTCGCGCAGGTGTTCGACGGCGTCCCACACGTCTTCGAAGCCGACGTAGAGTGGTGACGGACACACGCGAACGACGTTCGGCGGGCGGAAGTCGCCGACGACGCCGCGCGCTTTGAGTGCCTCCGTGATGCGGTAGGCTTCCGGATGTTCGACGGCGACGTGGCCGCCTCGCCGAGGGGGGTCGCGCGGCGTGCCCACGTCGCACTCCGGCAGGCGTTCGTCCACGAGAGACACGAGATACTCGGTGAGTTCGACCGACCGTTCGCGCAGGGTCTCGATACCGACCTCGTCGAGAATATCGAACACGCCTGCGAGCGGTGCGGCGCTCAACACGGGAATCGTGCCGGTTTGCCACGCTCCGGCCGACCGTGCCGGTGTGTAGGTCATCCGCATCTCGAACTGCGTCTCCTTCTCGTGACCCCACCACCCCGCGAGCGCGGGAATCTCGCCGTGGTAGTCGCTGTCGACGTACAGTCCCGCGACGGCACCCGGCCCCGCGTTCAGGTACTTGTAGTGACACCACACGGCGAAATCGACGTCGTGTTCGGCCAGCGAGTGTGGAACCACTCCCACGGAGTGTGCGAGGTCGAATCCCGCGTAGGCGTCGTGGTCGTGGGCGAGGTCGGTGACGCGCTCGACGTCGAGGAGTTGGCCGGAACGATAGAAGACCGAGGGCATGAAGACGATGCCGACCTCGTCGTTCGCGTCGAGCGCCGCCGCGATGTCCTCCTCACGGACGGTGCGCCCGTCGCGCGACTCGACGACGACCAGGTGCTCGTCGGGGTCGAGGCCGCGCGTGCGAAGCTGTGCTCGAATCGCGTAGTGGTCGGTCGGGAAATCGAGTTCGTTCACGACGACGCTCTGTCCGCGCCCTTCGCGCGCACACCGGTCGAGGAAGGTGCCGACGAGCGTGTGGATGTTGACGGTCGTGGAGTTGGCCACCACGACTTCGTCCTCGTGCGCGCCGACCATCGGCGCGAGGCGCTCGCCGAGACGCTCGCCGTAGTGGAACCACGGCGGGTCGCCGTCGGTCCAACCGCGGATTCCGAGTTCGCGCCACTCGTCGACGACGTGTTCGAGGCTCCGTTCGGCGTCCGTCGAGAGCGGACCGAGTGAGTTGCCGTCGAGGTAGATGTCGTCGGAGAGGTAAAATCGGTCCCGAAGGTCTACGATGGCCGCATCGTCGCGTCGCTGGGCGTACTCGCGCCCGAGTTCGAACTCGTCGTCCATGGTACCCCTGCTATCTCCGTCAGGGAGAGTTTTTCGGAGAATCGTCCGATAGACGATTCGAAACCGACGGTGCGAGCGACCACGGCACCCGTTCGTCGGCCGAAAACCCCGGGAGAACCACCGGAACAACCAAGACGGCGTGCCGATTCATCCAACGCATGTCAGAGCGCGCCGACGAACTCGACCCCGAACTCGCGGCGGTCGTCGAGGAAATCGAGTCGATGGGGATTCCGGAGTGGCACGAACTGTCGGTCGAAAGTAGCCGCCACGTCGAAGACGAACTGTTCACGACGGGCGGTGGCCCGGAGATGGCGTCCGTCCGCGACCTCGCGTTCGAGGGTCCCGAGAGCGAGATATTCGTTCGCGTCTACCGCCCGCCGGCCGACGGTCCACTGCCGACGCTCGTCTACTATCACGGCGGCGGGTGGGTGCTCGGCACCCTCGACTCGGTGGAGAACATCTGTCGCGAACTCGCCGCGCGTGCGGCGTGTCTCGTCGTCTCGGTGGACTACCGACTCGCGCCCGAACACCCGTTCCCGGCGGCCATCGACGATGCGACTGCCGCGCTCGAGTGGGTCGCCCGGAACGACGACGTCCTCGGCGGCGACGGGCGGGTGGCCGTCGGCGGGACCAGTGCCGGGGGTAATCTCGCCGCCTGCACCGCCCTCCGTGCCCGCGAGGAAGACGGCCCCGAGGTCACGCGACAAGTGCTCTTGTACCCCATCACGAACCGGTCGCTCGACACGGACTCCTACCGCGAGAACGCAGACGGACCGCTTCTGACGCGGGCCGACATGGAGTGGTTCTGGAACCACTACCTTCGCAGTTCGGTCGACGGCTACAATCCGTTCGCCTCGCCACTGCGGAGCGACGACCTCTCGGGCGTCGCTCCGGCGACGGTGGTCACCGCCGGGTTCGACCCCCTGCGCGACGAGGGAGTCGCCTACGCCGAACGGTTGACGGACGCGGGCATCGCCGTCGAACACCATCACTATCCGTCGATGGCGCACGGATTCCTCAGTCTGACCGACGACGTGACCGCCGCAGACGAGGCGATGAACGAGGTCGCCGCGAGCATCTGGTGAGGCGCGTCGGATCAATCGTCACACGCCACTGGTTCGGTCGAATCCGGTGACGTGATTCGTCGAACAGTGAGTATCTCTGTGTCCGATTGTACACATTCGGAATCTAACTGCCAGAGTTGACAACGAGCGTAAGCTTCATATTTTAATATGTGTGACGTGGACGGGAAATCACGTATGACCGAACGCGTCGACACACTCGACCACGAGCGGTTCGATATCAGTCCCGACCACGGATTTCTACCAGATACCGAACCACTCTCGGCGTTCGGGACGGACGCCCCTTCGCACCTCCGACGACTCGACGAGTTGGGCCACGCGCTCCCCGACCTACTGGAGCGAGGCGAACTTCGCCCGGCAGTCGAAGCCCTCGAAACGCCTGACAGGGCACTGTTCGACGAGTTGACCGACCGCGAACTCGTCCGCGTCTACAGCGTCACCGGTTTCCTCGCGAACGCGTACGTCCACCAGGACGACACGCCGGTTGCCGACAGCATCCCTACCGGTATCGCTGTCCCACTCTACGAATCGACGAGCAGACTCGGGTGTACGCCGGTTCTCTCCTACGACGCGTACGTGTTGCACAACTGGGTGCGCGAGGACCCCGGCCGGCCGATGACGCCGCACAACGTTCGAACCATCACGAACTTCTTCGCGCCGGGGGACGAACGCTGGTTCATCGCGATTCACGTCGCCATCGAAAGCGCGGCGGGGCCAGCGATAGCCGCAATCGGCGAGGCCCAACAGGGCGTCGTGGAAGACGATTCGACCCGCGTGTTACGCGCCCTTCGCACTATCGAGGACTCGTTGCACGACATCACGACCGCGCTGGACAGGATGCCCGAGCACAACGACCCCGAGACCTACGGGCGGGCGTTTAGACCGTACCTTCGCTCGCTCAGCGGTGTGGAGTACGAGGGCGTGCCGGAACTCGATGGCCCACAGTCGTTCCGGGGGGCGTCCGGTGCCCAGTCCAGTCTCTTTCCGGCGCTCGACGCCGTCCTGGGCATCGACCACGGTGACAACCCCCTCGTCGACCACCTCCACACGCTGCGGGGGGACATGCCCCGGGCCCACCGAGCGTTCGTCGAGGCCGCCGAGGCGGGCCCCGACCTCCACGAGTACGTCGCGAACGCCGACGACGGTCTTCGCGAGGCTTACAACGAGTGTATCGACCGGATGATAACGTTCCGCGAACACCACGTCGACGTCGTCGAGACCTATCTCACCAAACCGCTCGGCGAGCGAAAAGGGACCGGTGGGACACCGCACAGTCGCTACCTCGGGTCGTTTACCGAGGACACGCGGGAGAAACGACTGCCCGCGTAGGACAGTCTTACTCGATGAACTCGAGTTCGACTCGTTTCTGTTCGTACTCCTCGGCGACGTGGTCACGGAACGTGCCGAGGTCCACGTCCTTCCGTTCGCGTTCCTTTCGGTCACGAACCGAGATGGTGCCGTCCGCTTCCTCCTGGTCACCGACGATTATCATGTAGGGGACGCGGTCGTCGTGGGCCTGTTGAATCTTCCGTCCGACCGTCCACGAGCGGTCCTCGACTTCGACGCGGAAGTCGTCGAGTTCGTTCGCCACCCGGTAGGCGTAGCCCAGGTTGTCGTCGCTGACGGGGAGGATGCGAACCTGTTCGGGCGAGAGCCAGAACGGGAACTTCCCGTCGAAGTGCTCGATGAGCACCATGAAGAAGCGTTCGTAGCTTCCGTAGAGTGCGCGGTGTATCATGACCGGGCGCTCGCGCTCGTTCTCCTCGGTGACGTATTCGAGGTCGAACCGTTCGGGCATATTGAAATCGAGTTGCACCGTCGGTCCGTCCCAGACGCGGCCGAGGGCGTCCTCGAAGCCGAAGTCGATTTTCGGCCCGTAGAACGCCCCATCGCCCGCCTCAATGGAGTAGTCCATCGACGAGGATTCGAGCACCGCTCGCAGTTGCGATTCGGCCTGTTCCCACAGTTCGTCGCTGCCGACCGATTTCTCGGGGCGGGTCGCGAGCGCGACTTCCACGTCCAGGTCGAACGTCTCGATGACCTCGAAGATGAGGTCCATCACCTGTCGAATCTCGGCTTCTATCTGGTCGGGGCGGACGAACAGGTGGCCGTCGTCGATGGTGAACGACCAGACGCGCGAGAGACCGGAGAGTTCGCCGCGCTGTTCTTTGCGGTAGACCTTGCCGTTCTCGAAGTAGCGAACCGGGAGGTCGCGGTAACTCCACGTGTCCTGGTCGAAGATGGTCGCGTGGCCGGGACAGTTCATCGGCTTGAGGCCGTACTCTTCGTCGTTGACCTCGAGCAGGAACATGTCGTCGACGTAGTTGTCGTAGTGGCCCGACTTCTTCCACAGTTCGGTGCGAAAGAGATGGGGGGTCTCGACTTCGTCGTATCCCGCATCGCGGTTGAGTTCCCCCGCGAAATCCGAAAGTTCCCGCAGGATAGTCTTCCCGTTGGGGTGATACAGCGGCAGACCGGGCCCGGTTGTCTCGTCGATAGAGAAGAGGTCGAGTTCACGACCGAGTTTGCGGTGGTCGCGCTCTTCGGCCTGCTCGCGTCGTTCGAGATACTGGTCGAGTTCGTCTTCGGTGGGGAACGCGGTTCCGTAGACGCGGGTCAGCGACTCGTTTTTTTCGTCGCCACGCCAGTAGGCCGCCGACGTTTCGAGAATCGTGAACCCGCCGATTTCGCCGGTCGATTCGACGTGCGGCCCCTTACAGAGGTCGACGAACTCGCCCTGTTCGTAGAACGAAATCGGGTCTTCGCCCGCCGCCTCGGTGTCGAGGACGTCCTGCTTGTAGGGATTATCCTCGTACAGTTCGAACGCCTCCTCGCGCGATTTCTCCACGCGCTCGATGTCGAGGTCCTCTTCGATGATGGCGTGCGCTTCGTCTTCGATCTCGGCGAGGTCGTCGCTGTCGAGTTCGACGCCGGAGATGTCGTAGTAGAATCCCTCGTCGGTCCACGGGCCGATTGCGAGTTTCGCTTCGGGGTGGCGTCGCTGGAGGGCCTGTGCGAACACGTGCGACGCGGAGTGTCGGAGGACGTCGAGATACTCGTCGCTCTGGTCGGTGACGATGACGAGTTCGCGGTCTTCGGTGAGGGGCGTCGCCTTGTCCACGAGGTCGCCGTCGACCACGCCAGCGACCGTGTCGCGGCCGAGCCCTGGGCCGATTTCGTACGCGACGTCCTCGACCGTCGCGCCTTCGGCGACCGTCAACTCGGAGCCGTCTGGAAGCGTTACCACTATCTGTTGGTCTTCGTTCTTAGACATGAATACATCACGTGTCCCACTGCCGGAATCTGAGTGACAGCATCGGCGGTAGGGTCTCGATTACTCGTTTTCCGACCGGCCTGTAAAGCGAACACCTACCGTCATACTCGTGCGGTTCTATCCCCCCGAGCCATATAAATCCCCTCATTCGTGGTCGGTGACAATCGCCGACACCGGCGACCGGTCTGGGTTACGAAACGTAATTCGATGATTATAGGTTACTTTTTGTACGACCGGCGATTATCCACCGCTATGAGCGAACAGGTGCGGCCCCTCGAACTGTGGTGTGAGGGCGAAGAGTGGTGTCCCATCACTGCGACGGCGCGACTGGTCGGGAAGAAGTGGCATCCGGTCATCGTCCACCGGTTGCTCGAAAACGGCCCGCTCGGGTTCAACGCGCTCAAAGAGGAGGTAGACGGCATCTCCAGCAAGGTGCTCTCGGACAGTCTGGAGGACCTGGAGAACAAACGGCTCGTCAACCGCGAAATCGTGAACGAGAAACCGGTGCGCGTCGAGTACTCGCTGACTCCGAACGGTGAGTCGCTCGAACCGGTCATCTTCGCGATGCGCGACTGGGGGATGGAGTATCTCACCCCGGCGAAGGACAAAGATTCGGCGATTGCGTAGTCTCAGCTGAGGTCGACGCGATCGAATCGCAGGTAGCCAAGCACCACGGGGACGGCGAACCAGGCGACCAGGACGACCAGCCCGAACCAATCTTCGAGGTAGAACGGAACCTCTCCGACGACTCGGTCGGCGAACGATGCGGCGGGCGTCTCCGGTAAGAAGAGACCCGACGCCATCGTGTACGCATTTTTGGGATTCAACGTCAGAACGAGGTAGTACCACGCCGGAAGCGGCCCGGCACTCGGGATGGTTCCCTCGGCGAGGTAGTAGACGCCCATCGGAACGTAATCCCAGAGGATCTGGAACGCGACGAACACGCCGACGGCGACGCCCATCGCCCGTCCTCGCGTCGCCGTCGCCGCAGAGATGCCGACGGCGATGCCGACGAACGTCGCGCCGAAGAAGGCGGTCAGGAGGAGCAAGAGGAGGTAGTCACCCACCGAGACGCCGCCGTACAACGCGGCGAGAACGCCCGCGGTGACGACGAACGCGGCACCGATAGCGACGGAGACGACGGCAGTCCGTCCGAGCAGTTTGCCGACCACTACGTCCGCTCTGGTGTGTGGCAATCCGAGGAGGAGTTTGATGCTCCCCGACTCGCGCTCGCCAGCGATGGAGAGATAGGCGGCCACGAGTGACGTGATGGGGATTATCAGCCCCGCTGGTAGGGTGAGTATCTGGAGTGCCGACATCTCGTTCAGTTCCATGATACCGTCGAGCGCGAACACCGTCCCTCCCGTGAAGAGGACGAACAGGACGGTGATACCCCAGAGCATCTTCGACCGGACTGCGTCCTCGAAGTCCTTCCGGGCGACGACGAGGGAACTCACGACGACACCTCCGATTCGAGCCGCTGGTCGCCGGCGTCGGAGGTGTAGGTGGTAAAGAGGTCTTCGAGCGAGGACTCTTTGGTGGTGATGTCGGTGACGGTGGAACCGGCCTCCTCGACCCGATTGATGACCTTGGCTTTCGCGCTCGATTCGGTGTACGTCACCGAGATGCGACTGCCGTCTATCGTCGTCCCCGTCACGCTCTCGATATCGCCGAACGAGACGTCCGGGACCGTATCCACGACCAGTTCCATGGTGGCCCCGGCGTCGGTGGCCTCGCGCAACCCGGCGATGGTGTCGACGGTGACGAGTTCGCCGCGATTCATGATGGCGACGCGGTCGCAGACCGCCTCGACCTGGCTGAGAATGTGGCTGGAGAAGAAGACGGCGGTGCCGCGTGCGGCCTCGGCGCGGATGATTTCGCGCATCTCGCGCACGCCATTCGGGTCGAGTCCCGAGGAGGGTTCGTCTAGGATGAGCAGGTCGGGGTCACCGACGAGCGCCATCCCGAGCGTGAGCCGCTGGCGCATCCCCTTCGAGTAATCGCCCGCCGGACGCGCGGCGTCCTCGGCCGAGAGGCCGACGCGTGCTAGGATGTCCGCGACGGTGTCGTCGGTCTGCTTGGAGTCGATGGCGAACTGGACGTGTTTTTGCCCGGAGAGACGGTCGTAGAGGTCGAACGCATCGGGGAGGATGCCGATGCGCCGATGGATGGCCTGCGTCTCGGTCTGGGCGTCGTAGCCGAGCACGGTGGCACTGCCGGTGGTGGGCCGGACGTAGTCTAAGAGCATGTTGATGGTGGTGGATTTGCCCGACCCGTTCGGGCCGAGGAAGCCGAAGACCTCGCCTTCCTCGACCTCGAGGTCGAGGTCGGAGACGGCGACCACGTCGCCGAACCGCTTCGTGAGATTAGTTGTTCGAATTGCAGTCATAGATTCACGTTGGAACGGTGTCCAGTTCAGGGGATACCTGTTTCGATTTGTTGGCTGTCTAACAATAATCCAACTAAAAATTCTTCGTACTGGCTTTATCCGTAGGACCGTTTCACATCGTTCGTACTGGAAAGATAGCCGATGGGGTCAACGATATTTTTGCATATTATCTGTCATCATCGTTCGGCGTCAGAGACGTGCGTCTTGGTGGCGCGCGCCGACGTGACCGACAGGGTCTCGTCCAGTTCGACCGCCAGTTCGTCCTCGCCGACGGTCAACGTCACCCGAAACTCGTAGGGGTCGGTGGAAACACACTCCGTCTGCCACCGGTCGGAGCGGATGTACTCGAACAGTTTCCAGAACGATTCGTTTCTGATGTCCGTTCCGTGGTTCCAGTAGAACGTGACGACGGCGGGGTGATAGACGAGCGCCCGTTCGATGGGGGAGGTGAGTCTGAAACCACACTGTTCGCACGTGTGGACGCTGACGAAGACGTCGGTCACCGGTTCTCGACCGGGCTGGATTTCGCTCGTCATCCGACCGAGACAGTCGGCACAAACCCCATCCAGCGCCATCGAATACTCGTCACGCACGTACCGGTCCGCGCTCTGCATAATCTCTCTGGGCGTTCGATTTTTGACCTGCGCCGGGGACAGGAGAAACGACAGCAACCGGAGTTCACACTCCGCACATCGAACCACGAGCATCTCCTCTTCGTACGTCGCTCGGAGCGTCGTCGCGTGACAGTCCAGACACACCCCGTCGAGTTCGACCGGTTCGAACTCGGGTCGTTCGTGGTACGTGCCTGCCCGAATCGTCCGTGCGATCTTGTCTCCGGCGTACGTGAGTTTGTACCCGGTCTCCGTCTCTCGGACGAACGTCCCGGTGAGTTTCTGCAGGTGGTAGGAGAACTGTGAGGAGTTCGACGCGTCGACGCGGTCGTAGAGCTCCGAAAAGGACAGGCCGTCTGCGGGACCGGCTCCGGAATCGGACTGTGCGTGTTCGACGAGCACCCGGAGGATATCGACCCGGATCTCGTTTCCGAGTATCGAAAACGCCTCCTCGGGAGACGACCGTTCCCGGCTCGGCGGGTCGTCAGGACGGTTGGTCATCGGTTCGCTGGTAGTAGACGAACCATCAAGACCCTTGCCGATTCACACCGACCGCTTTTCCTTCGTCACGACACTGACGTTTCGAATCGCGGTGTCGGGATACTGCCCGTCGTCGTCCTTCTCGGCGGCCTTCACCATGTCCCAGACGACGTTCAACCCGGTCGTCACGCCCTCCAGCGCTTCCATCTCACAGCCCGTCTTCCCGGTCGTCTCCACCGCCACCGAGAGCAGGACGTGGTCGTCGCGCACGTCGAAGTCGGTCTCGACGTTCGTGATGGGTATCTGGTGGCACATCGGGATGGTCTCCCACGTGTGTTTGACCGCCTGTACCGCACCGACCCGGGCCGTCGCCAGCACGTCACCCTTCTGCAGATCGTCTGCGCGGATGGCCTCGACGGTCGACGGCCGGAGGTGAATCTCTCCCTCGGCGACCGCTCGGCGGGCCGTGTCGGGCTTGTCGCCCACGTCGACCATCTGTACCTCCCCCTCGTCGTCGGTGTGGGTCAACTCGTCGGAGTCAGCCATCGAAATCACCCCAGATGGCCGTCGGGACGGTTTCGAGTAAGTCGGAAGCGAGGAGACCTTCCCCGTGTTCGTCGTACAGCAGGTCGCCCGCCCGTCCGTTGACGTACGACCCGACGCAGGCGGCGTCGAAGGCGTCCGCGGTTCCGAACAGGCCCGCGACGATTCCGGCGAGCACGTCGCCCGTCCCGCCGACTTTCATCCCGGTGTTGCCCGTCCGGACGATGCGCGTGCGCTCGCCGTCCGAAATCACGTCGGTCGCGCCTTTCGCCAGCACGACGTGACCGAGGTCGGCGGCGAGGGCTTCGATGTCGTCGGTCACCTCGCGCAGGTCGTCGGCCTCCGGACCACCCATCTCGGCGAGTTCTTTCCGGTTCGGCGTGCAGACCAGCGTCGCGTCGGTGTCGAGGTCGGGTATCGCGGGGAGCGCGTCGGCGTCCACCACGGCCCGGCCCGTGAACGATTCGAGGAACTCGGTAGCCGCCTCGATGGTCTCGTCTGCGTTGCCCAGTCCCGGCCCGAGGACGACCGTGTCGTCGTAGTTCTCGGCCGTCTCGACGTGGCCGTCGACCTGTTCGGGTGTGAGTCGGTCGCCCTCGTAGGGCTGGACGATGAGGTCTTCGGCGTACCCCTGAATCTCCCCCGCGACGGTGTCGGGTGCGGCGACGAACGAGAGGTCCGCCCCCGCGCGCAGGGCCGACTGCGCCGCGAGCGCGGGTGCACCCGTGTACGGACCACCGCCGATGACGAATACGCGACCGCCGACGTCGCCGCGAACCCCTCGGAGGTCGCCCGGCCCGACGAATCGCTCTGCGGCGGTCGGGATACCGATGTCCGCGACCGATACTACACAGTCGAGGTCGGTGAGGCCGGGTTTCGTATCATGGAAGGTGACGACGCGGTCTGCTTCGACCGCCGTCCCGGACGCTTCTCCCGTGTCGGCGTTCACGCCCGAAGGAACGTCCACTGCGAGCACCGTCGCGTCGGATTCGTTGATTCGTTTCGTGGCGGTCGCTTCAGGCTCTCGAAGCGCGCCGGTCACGCCGGTGCCGAGCATGGCGTCCACGACGACATCGCAGTCGGGCAAATCGAACGTACGAGAGTCGGTCACTTCCGTCGTGTCGTACTCGGCGTTCTGAAGCGCGTCCCAGTTCTCGCGGGCGATGTCGGTGCCGATGGCTTCGGCTCGACCGAGCAAGAGCACGGACACCTCGTAGTCGTCCAGAAACCGGGCGGCGACGAAGGCGTCTCCGCCGTTGTTCCCGCGCCCCGCCACGACGACCACTCGCGCATCCGGCGGGGCGACGTCGCGCACCTCGCGGGCGATAGCGTTGCCGCTAGACTCCATCAACTGCTTGCGCGGCACGCCGAGTGCCTCGGCGTTCTCGTCTACCGCGGCCATCCGGTCTGCGGTAATCATACCCGGGGGTTCGGGTGCATTCGGGGTTAACGTTGTGGATAGACGCGTTCGAACGCGATGCGATTCGAGGGGACCGAGAGGGTTCACACCCCTCGAATCGAGGGTTTCTCGACACCATTTTGGCGAACTCGATTGTGGTAAGAGCGTCGCGGAGTGGTCGCGGAACGTCTCACGGACTGCAACAGCAACCACCGCGAGCCACACCCGCCCCAACCGACTGCGCGCTGCTCACGTTCGTTCGCTCCAGTGCTCGTTCCTCGCGTGATAGCCAGTCGGGCCCTCGGACGCCGCGTCCTCGGGCCCGCTGGCGCACGCGCCGGGGCTTCCTGTCGTGTTGGGACCCGTCGTTTCGAGAACTGCGACGAAACGGGCGACGACAACCCCTGTCGTCCCCGCCACGAGGTGACGTAAAGCCCTCTCCGACCCAACCGACTGGTATGCGAGTACTCATCGTCGGCGGCAGTGGTTTCGTCGGAACCGCCCTCACCGAAGAACTTCACGCACGCGGGCACGACGTGACCGTGCTCGCGCGCACGCCGGACGACGCCGCTCTCCCCGCTGGCGTCGAGACGGTCGCGGGCGACGTGACCGACTACGAATCGATGGCGGACGAGTTCGCCGGTCAGGACGCGGTCGTCAACCTCGTCGCGCTCTCGCCGCTGTTTCAACCCTCGGGCGCGAGCCACGAGGAGGTCCACCTCGGCGGTACCGAAAACGTCGTCCAGGCCTGCGAAGAACACGACGTTCCGAAACTCGTCCAGATGAGCGCCCTCGGTGCGGACCCCGATGGTCCGACGGCCTACATCCGAGCGAAAGGAAACGCAGAGAAAGTCGTCCGGGATTCTGCTCTCGACCGGGTAATCGTCAGGCCGTCCGTCGTGTTCGGTGACGGTGGCGAGTTCGTCTCGTTCACGAAGACGCTGACCACGCCCTACGTGACGGGCCTGCCGGGCGGCGGCAAAACGCGCTTCCAACCTATCTGGGTCGGCGACATTGCACCAATACTGGCCGACTGCGTGGAAGACGAATCGCACGTCGGAAAAACGGTCGAAATCGGTGGCCCCAAAGTCCTCACTCTCGCGGACGTGACGAAACTGGCCTATCAGGCCGAGGGGAAGTCGGTCGTCGTGCTCCCGATTCCCATGGCACTTGCGCGAATCGGGTTGACCCTCGCTGGTCCGATTCCGTTCGTTCCGATGGGTCCGGACCAGTATTGGTCGCTGCAGTTCGACAACACCGTCTCCGAGAACGACGTTCGAGCGTTCGACCGCGACATAGACGACCTGCGAACGCTCGCGGACTACCTCGGCATCGAGAACGAGCAGACGAGAGCGGCCGAAACCGGTGGGGCGACGCTGAACACCGCCTGAGTTCGGTTCGGGACACGGAGTCCTTTTGAGTCTGGTGACCCTCAGAAGGAGTATGTACGAGGTCGAAGTGAAAGTGCGCGCCGACCACGAGGCGGTCCGGGAGCGCCTGGAGGAACTCGGCGCACGCTACCTCGGGACGGTCACGCAGGAAGATTTCTACTACGACGCGCCACACCGCGATTTCGGCGAGACGGACGAAGCACTCCGTGTTCGACGGGAGTCGGACGAGGAAGGAATGGTAGAGCGGGTGACCTACAAAGGACCGCTCGTCGAGACGGAGTCGAAGACGCGCAAGGAACACGAAACCGTCGTCGGTGACGGCGACACGGTCGATGCACTGTTGTCGGCGCTGGGGTTCGAGGCGGCGGCGACCGTCCAAAAGGAGCGCGAACGGTACCAACTCGACGAGTACCTCGTCGTCCTCGACGCAGTAGCGGGACTCGGCGAGTTCGTGGAGGTCGAAGTCGAAGCAAAGGAACGTGACGTCGAATCGGCACGCGAAGGGGCCTACGACGTGCTCCATGACGTCGGTCTCGACCCGGACGACCAGATTCGGACCTCGTATCTCGGCCTCCTACTCCGTAATGAGCGTGAGTAATTCTACCACGCCAAACCGTTTCCGCAAGTTATAGAATCTGCGACTGTGAACGCGAAGTAATGACCGAGCGGAACATTCAGGTGGAACCTATCGACCGACGGGCGGTCGAAGACCAGGATATCGAAATCGTCGAGCGAAAAGGAATCGGCCACCCCGACTCTATCTGTGACGGTATCGCCGAAAACGTCTCCAGCGCGCTCTCGCAGGCGTACTTAGACCGCGTTGGACAGGTCCTCCACTACAATACGGACGAGACGCAACTCGTCGCGGGAAGCGCGAATCCGCGGTTCGGCGGCGGTGAACTGGTCGAACCTATCTACATCCTCATCGTGGGCCGTGCGACCAAAGAGTACGAGGGCACCACGATTCCGACCGACACCATCGCGTTGCGGGCGGCCCGCGACTACCTGAACGAGAACATCCCGGAACTCGACGTCGGGACAGACGTCATCGTCGACGTGAAACTCGGCGAGGGGAGCGGCGACCTCCAGGACGTGTTCTCCGAGGTGGGCGCGACGGTACCGATGGCGAACGACACCAGTTTCGGCGTCGGCCACGCTCCACTCTCGGAAACCGAGCAAATCGTCCTTAACGCAGAGCAGCGACTCAACGGCGAGTTCGCCGCCGACCACCGCGCGCTCGGCCAGGACGTGAAGATAATGGGCAAGCGCGAACGAGACACCATCGACGTGACTGTCGCCGCCGCGATGGTCGACAAGTACATCGCCGACCGCGAGGAGTACGACGCGATGGTCGAGAACGTGCGTTCGTTCGTTCGAACCGTCGCCGAGGAGTACACGAACCGCGAGGTGAATGTCCACGTCAACACCGCGGACGACGAAGAGAGCATCTACCTCACGACGACCGGGACGAGCGCCGAGATGGGCGACGACGGCTCCGTCGGCCGCGGTAACCGTGCGAACGGTCTCATCACGCCGAACCGCTCGATGAGCATGGAAGCGACGAGCGGGAAGAACCCCGTCAACCACATCGGGAAGATTTACAACCTCCTCAGCACCGAAATCGCAGAAACCGTGGTCGCGGAGGTGGACGGCATCCGCGACATGCGAGTTCGACTGCTCTCGCAGATCGGTCGCCCCATTGACGAACCGCACGTTGCAGACGCACAGGTCGTTCCGGAAGACGATGTCTCGCTCGCCGACATCGAAGACGACATCGTCGCCATCGTCGACGAAGAGTTGGCGAACGTCACGAACATCACGAAACGCGCCATCGAGGGCGACGTGAGGACGTTCTAACTCGGTCTCTCTCAGTTCGACACTCGTTTATTATAGCCACTGCTAGGCCCGATATGCACCCGTCGGGAGCCGACACCGTCCTGGTCCGCCACGGCGACGTCGGCGTGAAAAGTGGGAAAGTGCAGACGGAGATGGAGCGACGGCTTCGGGACAACCTCGCGGCGATTCTCGCCGACCGCGAAATCGACGCCGAGGTCGAACGCCAGTGGTCGCGTCTGTTCGTCCACACGAGCGAGGACGCCGTCGAAGCGGCGACCGACGCGGCGGCGGACACGTTCGGCGTCCAGTCGGCGAGCCCCGCTGTGGTCGTCTCGCCCGAACAGGCCATCATCGAGGAGACGCTGGCCGAGGCCGCCCGCGAACATTACGACGAGGGGACCTTCGCCGTTCGTGCCCGGCGTGCCTCGAAAGACCACCCGTTCACCAGCGAAGACCTCGAACGCGAGGGGGGCACTGCCGTCTCGGAAGCGGTCGACGACCCCGAGGTAGACTTAGACGACCCCGACGTCACGTTCTCCGTCGAAGTGCGCGAGTCGGACGCCTTCGTCTTCCTCGAAAAGCGCGCCGGGCCGGGGGGGCTCCCGCTGGGTACCCAGACGAAACTCGTCTCGCTGGTCAGCGGTGGCATCGACTCGCCCGTGGCGACGTGGGAAGTGATGAAACGCGGCAGTCCGGTCGTCCCCGTCTACCTCGACCTCGGCGATTTCGGTGGGCCGGACCACGAAGCGCGAGCGGTCGAGACGGTTCGAAAGCTCGCGAAGTACGCCCCCGACCACGATATGCGGGTCAGAAAAGTCCCCGCGGGCGACGTGATGGCTCTCCTCGCTAAGGAGGTCGGTCCGGCGCGGATGCTCTCTTTCCGCCGGTTCATGTACCGCGTCGCAGAGCACGTCGCCCACGACGAGTTGGCACACGGCATCGTCACGGGGGAGGCCATCGGTCAGAAATCCAGCCAGACCGCCCGGAACCTCGGCGTGACGAGCGCGGCGACGACGATGCCCGTCCACCGTCCGCTGCTCACGACGGACAAAAGCGACATCGTCGCCCGCGCCCGGAAGATAGACACCTTCACCGACTCCACGATTCCGGCGGGATGTAACCGCATCGCGCCAGATTACCCCGAGACGAACGCGACCCACGAAATCGCCCGGAACGCCGAACCGGACGGCCTGTTCGACCTGGCGAAAGAAACCGCCGAGAACGTCGAACTCATCGACCTCTGATGGGTTCGTACGTATTCTGGAGTCGTAATCGATTTAGTTCGTCGCTTCGACCGAAAAAACAGTGACTCGCGTCCTGCTCGTCGGTTCGGAGGAAGCGGACTTGCGCGCCGAGTTGTTGTCTCGGGAGACGGCGCGCGACGCCCTCGCCACGTATCAGCTCCGCGAACCGTACCAGAACTGCCTCGAACTGGAGACCATCAGCGTCGGCGCGGCCACCTCACTGTTGAACGACCTGAACTGGTATCTCGTTCGCTTCGTGGACGAAGCCCTCGTCCTCGAACCGAGCGTGAGCGACGAGGAGTGGCTCTCGCGCACGCTCGCTGCTCGCGTGCGCGACGGCGGCGTCGAACCTGTCGAGACCGACCCGCTGCTCAAAGTGTACGGGATGGTAGACGAAGAGTTCGGGAAGACACTCGTTGAACCGATGTACGTCGCTCGCACCGTCGACGGCGTCCCGGAGTACGACCTGCGCGACGTGGACGAGACGCTGGTCGTGCGCGTGACTGAAGACGAGTTTCGGTCGTAAGCGGCTCTCGGTCGTGGTTGGGTCGATACCGGGTGCGTCATTCGGTATCGGGACGATTGCTTGAATCGAAACTCAAACGGAAACTCCTGTGATAGTCGACCGGATTTCCTTCGTAACACCTCCTTGTCGGCCGACAAGCGTCGTTTATTGACGGTCAGACACCTCATAACAAATGCATACTCTGTCCTTAGCCAAACCGATGTCAGACGGAAACAAAGGCAGCAGCAGTAGTGTCAATCGAAGGAACTACCTGAAAGGACTTACCGCAGGTGGTGTAGCCGCCGCCGGCTTTGGCGGAGTCTCCATGTCCTCGCTCGCGCAAGAAGAGGAAGTCACCGCCGAGTTCTGTGGCGAATTCTCGCCTGGGTCACAAGAACAACAGTGTATCGAATGCCTCCCCTGCGACGACCCGGAAGTGCTCCGGCTCGACGAAGGGCTCTCCGGGTTCTGTTACGAACCGGATTCGATTCCGGAAGGAGCCAACTACGCCACGCTCAAAGCGGCCAACGGGTGTTACGGCGCGGGCATCGACAGCTCGACTTCGACGATTTGCCTCCCTGACGAGAACCCGACGGACGACCCGAACCTCTACGGGGAAATCAGCAACGCGACGTTCTACCGCTGCCCGGACAACGGCAACGGGGAACCGAAAGTGGATAAGGTCACCGTTAGATGCAAATGCATCATCATCGAGACCTCCAACATTCCCGAAGGGGAGACCCTCACCGTGACGGTGACCTTCGAGGACGGCGAGAAGACCTACGAAGCAACGGTGGGCGCCGACGGGGTCGCACGCGTCGACCTGCCCGGCGACCGGAACCCGACGCACGTCCTCATCGAGTACGATGGAGAGACGCTGTTCGATGAAGAAGTGGAGGCAATAGATGGGCCGTGCAAGAAAAAGCCGGTGTGTCCGGACATCCACGTCAAGTACAAGTTCAAACACTGCGAGTGGGTTCCCGTCTCGGGCGACTCGGACGGACTCTGGGTCGAGGGTGACCGCAATAAGGTGAAGATTTGTGCCGACTTCCCGTTCGTGGTCGAGTATGCGACCCGGCCGAAACGCCACGGCAAGAAGAAGAAGAAGAAAAAGAAGAAGCACGGCAAATCGAGCAAGTGTAGAAAGAAGTGTGAACCGCAGGAACCGGTCACGGCTGAGTACGACGAAGAGACCGGCAAGTGCTGCGCGACAATCGGCAACAGTTGTGATCACATCTGCTGGTTCAAAGTCAGATGTCCTGAAAACGACTCGAACGACGCGTAGTGCACGCGGTCGAACGAACGGAGTACCCCTACCCTTCGCGAATCCAGGCGCGCGGTCGATCTCCCGAACGATTATTTTCGACGTAATTTATCTTCGATGAAGTTTTTCGGACTTCAATCGAACATCCCCGTCGAGAGGTAGCGTTCACCGCTGTCGGGGAAGACGGTGACGACAAGTGGGCAGTCGTCGTAGCCCTGTTCGATGCCGCCGTCGGAGGTGGCGTGCTGTGGGTCGAAGTCGTCTTCTCTCGCCTCGCTCCACTCGTCGGGCATCTCCGGGCAGTTCAGTTCCGGGCGAGCGAGTCGCTCCGCGACGCGATAGGCCGCGATACTCGCCGCACCGCTCGACTGGCCGACGAGGATTCCTTCTTCGCGGGCGAGTCGCCGGGCCTCGGCTTCGGCGTCTTCCAGCGCGACCGTCTCGACCGAGTCGATGAGGTCCGTATCGAGGAGGTCGCTCACGAATCCCGGCCCCATCCCCTGGAACTCGTCCTCGCCGGGTTCGCCGGTCGAGAGAACGGCGTTTCGCTCGGGTTCGACCGCGACGACTTCCATGTCGGGGTACGCTTCCAACAGGCGTGTGGCAGTTCCAGTGATGGTCCCGCCGGTCCCAACGCCGGCGACGAAGGCGTCGATTTCCCGCCCCTCGACGTCTTCGATTATCTCTTCTGCGGTGGTTCGGTAGTGTGCGTCGGCGTTGGCCGGGTTCTCGAACTGTCCGAGTTGTATCGCCTCCCCCGACTCGGTAAGTTCGTCGGCCCGCGCTCTGGCGGATTGCATGTTGCCGTCGACGAGTTCGACGTCCGCGCCGTACGCTTTCAGCAACTGCCTCCGTTCCGGCGATTTCGACGCGGGCATGACGATGGTGAGGTCGTACCCGCGGGCTGCACACACCACCGCCAGTCCGATACCGGTGTTCCCACTCGTCGGCTCTACGATGCGGTCGCCGGGTTCGAGTTCGCCCGCCTGTTCTGCGGCCTCGATCATCGCCAGCGCCGGGCGGTCTTTCGCGGATCCGCCGGGGTTGAACGATTCGAGTTTCGCCGCGACGGTCGCACCCTCGGGCGAGCGAACGTGGACGAGCGGTGACCCCACGGTGTCGAGGATGGACGATTTCATGGTTCGCCAGTAGGTCGTCCACACCTAAACCCCTGATGGACTGCGGCAGGAGGTGCCGGAAAGCAGAGTCGTTTATTTGCGTCCAGTTCTATGTTCGCCCATGGAAACGTCCGAACCGAATCCGACGTGGGACGCGAGCGCACACAGTGAGACGGTGAGTGCCATCGAAGCGAGCGTCGGCGAGGTCACCTATCGCGTCTGGGGGGCAGACTGGTGTGGCGACTGCCGGGCAGTCCTCCCAGACTTCTTCGCCGCGCTCGACGCCGCAGGCGTCCCCGAAGACGAGATACACGTCTACGAAGTCGACGGCGAGAAGAAGGGCGAACTGACCGACGAGTACGACGTGACGCTCATCCCGACCATCGTCGTCGAGCGAAGCGCGACGGACAATCGGACTGCCTCGGACGACATCACCGAACACGGCGACGAGGAAATCCTCCGGTTCGAAGAGAGCGAAGAACTACCCGCTGCGGAGTACGTCGCCAAAGGACTGCTCGAAAGCGACACGCTCGCGTAGGGACTCTTTTTCACCTCTCGTTCGGCTGCAGGTCGTCGGCCCACTCCAACCCGGCGTCGATGTCCGTCACGGGCGGCGAACACGTGAACGACCGGCAGACGTACAGCGTCGGTTCGTCCTCTGCCGTTCGACCGGCCCAGATGGGCGGTGTCTCGTCCAGTCCGAGGGTCGCACACCAGTCGGCCACTCCGTCCTCGGTCGGCGGTCGGCGGGTTAGAATCCGAGTGGGAAGATACGTCTCGGCGAGCCGGTCGCGCCACGCTTCGGGGAGTTCGTCGGCGGCGACGGTCAGTTCGAGCGACCCGGTGGCGTGGCGGTCTGCCGCGAGCGCCAGCGTCGCGTACTGCACCGGGTTCGACTCGACGGTTCGGGAGTGGGTTTCGAGTACGGATTCCGCGATGTCGCCCGATCGGTCGTGTGGCGCGAACTCAGAGAGCACGAGGAGAACGTCGGTTGCGACGCCGAGACTCGACGGCGTGGACTGGTCGGCGAGTTCCTGCGGGCGGGCGACCAGTCGCTCGCCGCTCTCGGGTGTGAAATAGAGCGTTCCGCGTTCGTCGTCCCAGAATTCGCGCTCGATGGCTCGCGCGAGCGAGAGCGCGAAGCCCAGGTGGTCGGGGTCGCCCGTCGTCTGATACAGGTCGAACGCGCCACGCGCGAGGAAGGCGTAGTCTTCGAGATAGCCGTCGATAGCGATGTCGTCGTCCTTGAACCGACGCGAAAGTCGCCCCTCTTCTGGGTCCCAGAGCCGTTCGCGGACGAAATCGAGTGCGGACTCGGCGAGGTCGGTGTAGTGGTCGTCGAGGACGAGTCCACCCTCCGCGAGTGCGGAGATGAGCAAGCCGTTCCACCCCGCCAGCACTTTCTCGTCGCGGAGGGGCCGTTCGCGCTCTTCTCTCGCGTCGAACACCTGTTCGCGGGCGTCTTCGAGCAGTTCCGCCACCTCGTCTTCCGAGTGGTCGTACTGCTCGGCCAGTTCGGGAATGGCCGTCGTTCGGGTGAGCACCGTCTTCCCTTCGAAGTTGCCGGACTGGGTGATGCCGAAGCGGTCACAGAAGAGGTCTGCGGCGGTGTCGTCGTCGACTGCGTCGTGAATCTCGTCGGGCGTCCAGACGTAGAATGCGCCTTCTTCGTCCGTGCCGTCCTCACCCTCGCTCCGGGCGTCGAGCGTGCTGTAGAACCCGCCCTCGGGGTGTCGCATCTCGCGTTCGAGGAACTCGAAGGTGTCGCGAACGACCTCGGCGTAGCGGTCGTTCCCAGTGACCTGATACCCCGCGAGATACACGCGCGGCAGTTCGGCGTTGTCGTAGAGCATTTTCTCGAAGTGGGGCACCGTCCACCCTCGGTCGGTCGCGTAGCGATGGAAGCCACCGCCGACGTGGTCGTACATACCGCCGTTCGCCATCGCGTCGAGCGTCTCGACGGCCACGTCGCGGAACTGCTTCGTGCCGGTTCGGTCGTAGGCGCGCAAGAGCAGGTCGATTCGCGCGGGTTGGGGGAACTTCGGCCCGCCGCGTCCGAACCCGCCGTACTCGCGGTCCGCGCTCCGGACCGTCTGTGAGGCCGCCGAGTGGAGCAGTTTCGCGTCGGGGGCGTCTCCCGCTTCGGGCGTCGATTCGAGTTCGCCTTCGATGGCGTTCGTCCACTGTTCGGCGCGGTTTTCCATCTCCTCGCGGTCGCTCTGCCACGAGTTGGCGATGTTCTCGAGCAGGTCGACGAAACCGGGACGCCCCTGCTGACGGTGTTTCGGGAAGTACGTGCCGACGTAGAACGGTTTTCCCTCCGGCGTCAGCCACGCCGAGAGGGGCCACCCACCGCCGCCCGTCACCTGCTGGCAGATGCTCATGTAGATGGAATCGACGTCCGGTCGTTCCTCGCGGTCGACCTTGATGGGGACGAAGTTCTCGTTGAGCATCTCTGCTACCGTCTCGTCCTCGAAGCTCTCTTCTTCCATCACGTGACACCAGTGGCAGGCCGAGTAGCCGATGGAGAGGAAGATGGGGACGTCGCGTTCTCGTGCCGCTTCCAGCGCCGTCTCGTCCCATGGCTGCCAGTGAACCGGGTTGTCGGCGTGTTGGCGGAGATACGGACTCTCCTCCTCGTCGAGTCGGTTTCGCCGCGTCGGGTCGCTCATGGCAGAGCGTTGGCCGCCGAGTCACCTAAAGACCCGCGCTACCACACGACTCATGTGGGATGGAATCGTATCTCACGTGCCAATGAGCGAAACAGGCATTTCCGACCAGTTCGCGGACGAAATCGCCACGACCTGTCGGACGGGAATCGGGGACACGCTCCGGAGCGTCATCTACTTCACGCCGGACGAGTTCGACCTGCTCTACCTCCGGAGCGACCTCTACGGGGGCGACGAGGAACGAGCACGAAAGTTGAAAGCAGTATTCGTGGAGAACGAACGACTCGGATTCGACACGAGCGAGACGTACCGACGACTCGCGGACCGGGATGCGGAACCGGCCATCGGCGACTACGAACTCACCCTCCGGGCGTTCTCTGACGGGTTCGTCAGTCGGGTCATCGTCGACGGCCACGGTGTCTTGCTGACGAGCGATAGCTACAGCATCGCGGACTTCGAGGAGGTCGCGGTGTCTGTCAGGAAGATGCTAGAAAACCACGACCCAGCAGGATGAACCCACCACGAGGGTCGCCGACGACGTGGGAGGTATTCACGAGTATGCATACATACGCGAGAGCCAACGGAAACATTTACACACCTGTGACCACATTCTGACACCATGAGCGAAACCGTACTGCTGGTCGGCGGCGGCGGTCGTGAGCACGCCATCGCCCGCGCGCTGGCCGACAGTGACGTTGCCCTCTACGCCTGTGCAGGGAATCGGAATCCTGGAATCGCGCGACTCGCCGATGGATTCGAATCCCTCGACACGACGAACGAGAAGGCCGTCACGTCCTACGCGAACGAGGTCGGAGCGACGCTCGCCGTCGTCGGTCCCGAGGGGCCACTGGCGGCGGGTGTCGCCGACGCGCTAGACGACGCCGGAGTCTACGCCTTCGGGCCACACGAGGCGCAAGCCCACATCGAGACGGACAAAGCCTTTCAGCGACGGTTCATGATGGAACACGACATTCCCGGCTGTCCGGACTTCGAGACGTTCGACGACGTCGAAGCCGCCTGCGAGTACATCGACGAGTACGACGGTGACCTCGCGGTGAAGCCCGCTGGACTGACCGGCGGCAAGGGTGTGAAAGTCATCGGCGACCAGGTGACCGCCGAAGAGGCGAAAGCGTACCTCCGCGACAGCGACTACGACCGCGTCGTCCTCGAAGAGCGACTCGTCGGCGAGGAGTTCACCGTGCAGGCGCTCGTGGCGAACGGCCAACTGCGAGTCACGCCGGCCATCCAGGACCACAAGCGCGCCTACGAGGGTGACGAGGGTCCGAACACGGGCGGGATGGGAAGCTACAGCGACGCGAGTCTCGCACTGCCCTTCATGACCGAAGACGACTACCACGAAGCGGTGGACGTGCTGAAAGCGACCGTCGGTGCGCTGGACGACTACCGAGGCGTGCTCTACGGGCAGTTCATGCTCACCGCCGACGGTGTGAAAGTGGTGGAGTTCAACGCCCGCTTCGGCGACCCCGAGGCGATGAACACCTTGCCGGTGCTCACGACCGACTTCCTCGACGTGCTGGTCGCCGCACGCGACGGCGACGACCTGCCGAAGCTCTCGTTTGCACCGAAGGCGACGGTGTGTAAGTACGCCGTGCCTGCGGGCTATCCGACCGACCCTGAATCGGGTGCGAGAGTACAGATCGACGAGGAGAGCGCTGGTGACGCCATCCTCTTTTACGCCAGTGTGGACGAGCGCGAAGACGGCATCTACACGACGACCTCTCGCTCGTTCGCCGTTGTCGGACTCGGCGACTCCATCGCGGAAGCCGAAGAGATCGCAGAGGACGCCCTCTCCGCCGCAGGTGAGGAGGGTCTGCACGTGCGACACGACATCGGCACCGACGACCTCATCCGGCGACGCATCGACCACGTGAAAACGCTCCGTGAGGACGCATAACGAACAGCCTACGGAGCCGTCAATCAGCCCATAACCAAACCCCAGTATCCGGATACTTACCTCCATGAGCGACTCCCTCTCCCCCGACGAGATATTCGACGTGCTCGGTAACTGCCACCGACGACACGTGGTCGAAGCGCTACTGAACAGTACCGACGAGACGACGGTTGCGGAGTTAGCCGAAGCCGTCGGGTGCCGGACGAACACCGACCCGGAACGAATCGAAGTCGGGCTTCACCACTCGCACCTTCCGCACCTCGAACACGTTTGTCTCGTCGAGTACGACGCCGACGCGGGCGTCGTCGAACCGACCGCGGCAGTCTCGGAGTTCGAACCCTTCTTCGAACTCATCGAAGAGTAGCTTCAAGCCATCAGGGTACAAATCCCGGCGCGTGAGCGACGACACGCCCCACCGCCACGAACGGGTCACGCGCCACCCGACACCCGGCGGTCTGAACTCCTTGCAGTACTGGACGACGGCCCGGAGTCCGCTTCGGGTCGCGCTCAACTACGCCGTCATCTGGCTCGTTCGCATCAATCCGAGTCTCCGTCTCAAAAACTGGCTCTTGCGTCGAATCGGCGTCACGGTCGGGCGGGGCGTCTCGTGGGGACTCGAATCGACGCCCGACGTGTTCTGGCCCGACCTCATCACCGTCGAAGACCACGCTATCGTCGGGTACGACGCGACCATCCTCTGTCACGAGTTCCTGCAGGACGAGTATCGAACCGGTGAGGTCGTCGTCGGCGAACGAGCGATGATAGGCGCGGGTGCCGTCATCTTGCCGGGCGTCGAAATCGGTGCGGGCGCACAGGTCGCAGCGAACTCGCTGGTGACGCGAGACGTCCCGCCAGGCGCGACAGTTGCGGGCATCCCGGCGACGGAGATGTCGAGCGAGAACCTCGACTAGTTTCGAAGGCGAACCGCGCCCTCGTGGAAGATGAGGTGGTTCGGGATGATGAACTCCTCGCCGTCGTTTTCGATGTGCGTGACGAACAAATCTACCTCCTGGACGATTCCCTGATTGCCGTTCACTCGAATCTCGTCGCCGATACCGTACGGCTGGTTGAGCAGGAGATAGATGCCTGCCGCAGACGAGCGAAGTAAGTCCCAGAATGCGACCGCGCCGAAGACGATGACGGCGACGATGTACGCACCGAAGAGAACGAGCAACGTGAGCACCGCGATACCGATCTGGCTCAGCGCGATGAGCGAGGCGATGTAGACGATGCTGTACTTGACCAGTCGGGAGATGATGCTTACCTCGGGGAGTTTGACGCTCCGCAGTCGTTCGCTTATCAGCAACTCTGCCTTGTCGGCGATGACGAACCCGACGATGAACACCAGCACCGCGACGAACAGGTCAGGGACGAAGAGGATTATCTGCCAGAACAACTGGGTGCTGAGAGGGAGTTCTGCGGTGTTGAGCGCGAGGAGGATGGCGACGCCGTAGATGAACCACGACGTGATGCGGGCGATGAGCGATACCGTCGTCGTGCCGAGACTTCGCGCTGTTCGCTCGAACGGCGTCCCCTCGACGACCTCGGGAACGCCTGCGGCACGGAGGATCCGTCTGTTCAAGCGCCCGAGGAGGTAGCCTGCGATACCACCGCCGATGAGGATGAGGATAGCGAGGACGATTCGGTACTCCTCACGCAGGAGTACTTGCCACTCGGATTGCATCTAGTACTCCTCCGGGTCGAGTTCGAGAATGAGTTCACCGCCTTTGAACGCCCGAACGAGGCCGTCGCTCTCGGAGAGAACGATGGCCGTCGCGTTCGTATCGCGGGTAATCGCACCACCGGCCATGTGCCGTGCGCCGAGTCCTTTCGGGATGTCCACGCCCTCTGCGGAGGGTTCGAGGTAGCGGTAGGCCGAGACGATCTTCCCGGAGTCGGAGATGACGAACGCTCCGTCCAACCGCGAGAACTCCTTCAACATCACGTTCACGATCGGGTCGCCGACGTGGACGTGCGACTTCTCGAAGGGGTTGTACGAGAGCGGACGAGACTTGTTCATCACCTTGCCCGCGTCGCCGACGACGAACAGCGCGCCGACGGGTTTGCCCTTCTGTCCTTTCTTTCCGAGTTCGATGGCGACCTCGAACACGTCACGGATGACGCTGGGGTCGGCACGCGAGTTGGTGAACAGGTCGTAGATTCCGGAGTGAGACTCCTCGTTCGCTCGAACGCGAGTGACCGAGTCGATTCCATCGTCGAACATGCTCGTGACACAGGCGAGTTCGTCGCCGTCCTCTGCGAGACCGTTCGTGATCGCGCCCTCGATACCGAAGCGAATGCGGTCTTTGACGTTATCGAACTCCAGCGGTAGTTCGACGAATTCGCTCGCACCGACGTTGTTGTCGGGCGCGACGACGACGATTTCGGGGTCGTTCAGGTCGGCGAAACGGTCGTAGTACGACCCGCTCGGAGAGAAGAGAAACACCGAGTCGACGCCAGTGACGAGGTCTTCCAGAAGGTCGCTAACGGTGGCCATTACTGAAGGCCACTCAATCACCCGAGAAAAGGTTTGTGGGGGTATATGTCACCAATCGTTTCTTTTTGTTGAGAAATCATCCCTCACGGACTGGAGAGATTCCGTTTTCACGGGATTCGCAACTGACAGAATGTAGTTACATACCCATATCCGAGGCTCGTTCTGGAACCGGGAGTGTATCGGGACGAACGCCCAGCAGTTCCGCCGCGTGGTCGAGCGCCATGTCGAACCCGTAGTAGCGTTCCAACTCGGGACTGTCGGCGGTTTCGCGGACTTTCAGCATGCCGTACCCTTCGAGATTCTGTGCGACTGCGGCGGTGTGTCCCCCGCGGGAGAATTCAAGCACGCGCTCGTCGTCGGTTTCGAAGTAGCGAGCCGTGACGTCGTCTTCCGAAATCGTGGTCATTGGTCGGGGTTCGAAGGCAGAACAGTCGAAGCTATCGGTTCCGGCCCGAAATGGAAAACGACGTGACGGGCGACCTCGCACTCTCCTGCATGCCCCGATGGCACCAGAGCGGCACTCGCCGCGACATCTGTATCATCCTCGCCGACGCTGGAGAACTCCGGAGCCAGCGGTTGAAAATGCGACTCGAATCGCGCTACGAAAAGTCGCTCGACCCGAAACGGTTCTACGGAACGCTAGAAAGACTGGTCGAGAGCGGCCACGTCGAGAAGCGAGTGGAAGGACTGTACGACGTGTTCTCGTTGACGGAAGTGGGGGAGAAACGATTGAGAGAGCAGTTCGAGTGGATGCGAGAAAAAGTCGAGTGAGGGGCTTGTCCTGGAGGTTCTGACTCGGATGACTCGTCCCTTTAAGATTCTTATCACGTGACTCACGGTAATAGAAACAGACCTCGAAAGCCCCCGCCCGCTCGCAGTCGCTTGCCGACATCCCGACTCGGCATTGCATGCCTCGTCGAGAGGGGTCGCCGAGACGACCACGTACACGCGAGCGGGCGGCCCCTTTCAGTCCACCCAGACATCCGACAGCCACCGCCACCGGAGGCCACATACCTCTCCAATCGGCTGCGCTTCTCGGTCGCTCCCTTCGATACTCATCCACCGTCGGAGACACGCTCCGTCGAGCCATTCGCTCGCGTTGCTCACGAAGACCTCGCACTCTGTTGCCCCGAGTCTCCGGGCGGTCTGCCCTCCGGCTCGGGCCAGCGCGCGCCGCGTCGAAGATTTGGCGCACTCGAAATTACTCGACTATCACGGAAAAATCGTCGGAAAATCAGGTGTCTCGCGTCGCTCAGTCCAACATCTGTGCCGCGATGGTGTTTCGCAGCACTTCGCTCGTCCCCTCGTAAATCTCGTTCAGTTTGGCGTCGCGGTAGTAGCGTTCCGCGTCGAAGTCGGTGGTGTAGCCGTAGCCGCCGTGAATCTGGATGCCTTCGTTCGCCACCTCGCGGGATATCTCGCTGGCGAACAGTTTCGCCTGCGCGGCCTGCTTGATGTAGTCCTCGCCGCGAATCTTGCGGTCGGCGGCGCGGTGCATGAGCATCTTCGCGGCGCTGACCTTCGTATCCATGTCCGCGAGTTTGTGCTGGATGGTCTGGAAATCGCTGATTGGCTGGTCGAACTGCTCGCGCTGCTGGGCGTACTCCAGCGCGTCGTCCAGCGCCGCACGAGCGAGACCGATGGAGCGCGCAGCGATGGTGATGCGCCCGCCGTTCAGCGTCTTCAGGGCGTGGACAAAGCCTCGGCCTTCCTCGCCGAGCAGGCGGTCGTCGGGGATGCGAAGGTCGGCGAACCGGAGTTCGGCGGTCGGACAGCCCTTGTCGCCGAGTTTGTGTTCCGTGCCCTCGACGTAGAAGCCGTCGTCCTCCTCGGGCCGGACGACGAACGACGAGATACCCTTGTTGCCGGCGTCTTCGTCGGTCTTGGCGAAGACGGTGACCGTCTCCGCGACCGACCCGTTCGAAATCCAGAGTTTGCCGCCGTTCAGGATGTACTCGTCGCCGTCCTTCTCGGCGGTGGTGTCCATCGCCGGCACGTCGCTTCCCGCGCCGGGTTCCGAGAGCGCGAACGCGCCGATGTCGGTGCCCTCGTTGAGCGGCGTGAGATACTTCTGTTTCTGTTCTTCGTTACCGAACTCGTAGAGCATGTTGCCCGCGAGACTGGTGTGGGCGGCGACGACCGTGCCGAGACCGCCGGAGCCACGCGATATCTCCTCCAGTCCGATTGCGTACGAGTGGTAGTCGAGACCGGCACCGCCGTACTCCTCGGGGAAGGGCATCCCCATCAGACCGAGGTCGGCCATCTGGTCGACGAGGTCGCGGGGGAACTCGTCCGTCTCGTCTATCTCTGCGGCGCGAGGTTTGATCTCCTCGTCGACGAACTCCGCGACCATGTCCCGGATCTGTTTCTGCTCTGCGGAGAGGCTGAAGTCCATACCGGAAATGAGGGTAGTTAATCCTTTACTTTTCCCATCCCGGCTCGATTTACGCGCACCGTTCAGCGGAGTCGCTTGCGGAGCGAATCAACCGTGAGTGCCCCTTGCACGAGGTAGGACAGCTTTCGATTCTTGGGGGCGATGGTCGCCGCACCGAGCAGAATCGCGCCGCGCTTCGGGTTCCCCTTCCGGAAGGCGTACCCTGCCTGTGCGAGCAACGAGAGGACGTTCAGTTTGTCGAGCGAGTTGTTCCGCGAAGGTGACGCGGGCGACGTCGACGACGCCAGCGCAGACAGCAGTCCGACCCCCGCTTTCACGACGCCGAGTAAGGTTCGAAGCATGGATTCGTACCAGGCCGGCCAGCAGGGTAAGGGTTCCGGCGGCAGGCGAAAGGCGTTGAAGACGAGCGAATCGAACGGCCGCACCTGTCGCCGTCCGAAACGGATTACCGACGTGAACCCGAACCGTCGAGATATGTACGGCGTGGTGACGCGTAACCCCGAAGAACTCGACTGGCCGGAGTTCGAGTGGGGATTCTACGAGATGAAGGACGTGACGGGACGTGCGACGGAACCCGTCGAGTCGGGCGTGAACATGATCTCCTGTTTCGGCGACAGTGCGGCCGCCGAAAGCGACCCCTCGCTCGTTCCGGTGAGCGACGAGGGCGAACTGGCGACCCGCGAGCGGCCGTACTTCGACTGGGGGTACATTTGCCCGACCCGCGAATCGTACCGGGAGGGGTTGCTGGAAATGGTTTCCGACGCCGCCGAGGCGAATCCCGACGTTCGACTGGACGACGTCGGGTTCCCGCGCGCCGAATACTGTCACTGCGAACAGTGCGAACGGGCGTTCGACGCGAGCAAGTACGACGACTGGTGGGAGTGGCGTGCGAGCGTCATCACCGACTTCGTCACCGAGGCGACCGACCGAATCCCCGGGAAGACCTACCTCACCCTCTATCCGGACCCCTATCCCGGTCACCTCTACGAACGTGCCGGACTCGACGTCGATGCGCTCTCGGAGTACGTCGACGAGTTCGTCGTCCCGTTGTACGATATGGCCTATTCGACGACCTACTGGCTCGAGATTATCGCGAGCGGCTTCGAAGACGCGCTTTCGATTCCGTTCAGTATCGAACTCTACGCGGTGGACATCGACATCGACGACCTGATTCACGCGACCGAAGTCGCCGACGCCTACGCCAACGACGTGTTCTTCGGATACGAATCGGGCAACGCTCGCGGGGCGATTCGGCGGATGGACGCCGACTCACGCGATGGAGTCTCACACGGAAACTGAAATCACTAATCCTGATGCAAGAGCGACAAAAAAGGGAGAATGGAACCACGAACGAATGGTGGTTCAGTCACTACTTTTTGCGCGCTTTAACTCGAAGCAAACGTTAGAGTTGTTTCCACAGCACCACAGCAACGAGCAATGCAACACCGACGAGGGCAAATTTTCGATTCATACGGAATTCTACCATTAATGCTGACATATATGAAGATTTTACCTTGCTGATAGAGACCGGGCTGACATGCTCAAAGGGAGAGGTGTGTCACTTTGCCCACGATAGCGCACGGCGAGATTCAGACCGCAGGAGGTCCACACCAGGGATGCCATCGGACCACCAGACGATGAGAGCGCCAGCCGTGAGGAGCAGTTGCGCGAGAAAAAACGGAGTAGCCTCCATCTGCATGAAGTGGGCAAGGAAACTCTGTTGAGTCTCGTATGCCGGGGTGGTCGTCACTGGCCACATGAGGAACGCAGTATACGCATATTCGCCTGTCAAGAGTCGGTAGTTCCCATCGTTCCTGATTACTGACTCGGTTTCTGGGGCGAGACGAGAGTAGCTGGCGCGGATGAGCGAATGATTCAACCAAAGACGGCGGTCTCACTCCAGTGAGAGCGCCG